>CAKZOQ010000284.1 GCA_937136445.1 uncultured Gemmatimonadota bacterium | reverse complement strand
ACGCCTACTATGGCGCCGGCGTGGCGACGAGCCTCGGCATGGACGAGGGGGAGGCGCCCTTCGACCTGCGGGAGGATCCGGTGGAGGGTGCAGCGTTGGGTCTGACGGCGGGACGGGGCATCACCCGGCCGGAGCCCGGGCGCTCGGAGGTCCCCTTCTGGGTGAACACGCCGGAGGAGGCCCGGGAGGCCGTCCGAGAGCTGGCCGACGACCATGTGGACCTCGTGAAGATCTGGGTGGACGACCGCGGAGGGCAGTACGAGAAGCTCACCCCCGAGCTGTTCGGTGCCATTGTCGACGAGGCCCACGCCCACGACCTCCGGGTGACGGCCCACATCTTTCTCCTGGAGGACGCCAAGGCGCTCCTCCGGGCCGGGGTGGACGCCTTCGCCCATGGTGTCCGGGATCAGGTGGTGGACGAGGAGTTCCTCGAGCTGGCTGCCGATCGACCGGACTTCGTCTATGTGCCCAACCTCCCCGCCTCCGGCATCGACACCGACCTCGACTGGCTGAGCGGGACCGTCTCCGCCGAATCGCTGCAGGCCATGGAGGAGGGCGACGGGCCCGGCCCCGACGCGCTGGAGGGCTTCCGCATCCAGGCGGAGAACCTGGACCTGGTGCACCGGGCGGGCGTCACCGTCGGGTTCGGTACGGACGGCAGCTCCCCCTGGGCGGCCCATCTGGAGATGGAGGACATGGTGGCCGCGGGGATGCCGCCCGGCGATGTGGTGGTGGCCGCCACGGGGACCTCGGCCCGGCTTCTGGGCCTGGACGATCGCGGGACCATCGAGGCTGGCCACCGGGCGGATTTCCTGGTGCTCGCCGCGAACCCCCTCGACGACATCACGAACACGCGGCAGGTGGAGGCGGTCTACCTGGGGGGTGTGCCCATGGATCGCGCGGCCACGGCGCAGGAGGTCGGGGAGGCGGAGGGGGGCTGAGGTCGGGGACGGGTCGGACCCTCTCCAGCGGGTGAGCACGCAGAGCTCGCCCTCGGCTCAGAACCAGTCGTCGATGGCCTCCGCTTCCGGCTCGGCTTCCTCCGGGTCCATCAGGCTCGCCTCCGCTCCCTCCTGGCGCTCGCCCATCGACTCCGGACCCGTCCGCAGGATCCCCTGGTTGCCGGCCAGGCCCACGTAGACGGGGTCCCCGCTCCGGAGCAGGTCCAGGACCCCACGGACGAGGGAGGACGGGAGGTGGATCCGGATGATTCCGTCGGCCTCATGATCCTTCGCGAGGGTCATGTCGGGATCGCAGAATCGGATCTGCCCGACCATGCGATCGTCCTGGTAGAGCGAGATCCGCGCTCGATTCCCCTCGTACCCGCGGGGGCTTCCGTAGAACAGGACGTCGTGCCCGGTGACTCTTCGCATCGATCTTCCTCCTTGGCTGGGAGCCCGTGGGGACGTCCACGGGGCCGTGGGGTTCCGTCGGGTCAGAAGAACCCGTCGATGGCTCCCCGTCGACGGGGCGCGGGGGTGGGGCGGTCCGGGTCGGGCTCCTCCGTTTCCTCGCCTTCCTCGGGGGCGCCGGAGCCCGGCGGCTCGAGGTCCTCGGCCTCGACGGTGGGACGAGGTTCGTCTTCCGGGCGCCCGTCCAGGCGCTCCACCTCGTCTGGTTCCCTGGTCGGCTCGTCACTCGTCATGTCGACTCCCCTGTCTGGACTCCGGTCGTTGCTCGTGTCGCCCCCGGGGACCGCGCTCCCCGACCGCGTCCTTCCCCGGGGGATCCGGCTCGGCCGTCCCGCGCGGCCTCCACGCCATCCTCGGTCGACGGCTCCTCGACGGCTTCCACAGCCTCCCGAGGGCCGGCGGCGGATGGCTCTTCGTCGGCGTCACCCTCGCCCGCCGTCTCCTCTTCCTCCTCCACCCCGTCCGCCTCGGGCTCGAGGGCCTCCGTCTCCTGGCTGGTCCCGGGGTCCTGCCGCTCCACCTGACCCACACCCAGCGCTCCGCTCGGCGTCGCCGGGGTGATGGAGAGCGTGTCCCGTGCCCACCGCTCGCTGAAGCCGGCGAAGAAGCCGATGGCCGTGAACCAGTCGAAGGGGTCGACGCCCTCGGGAACCGGGAGCGGGACCCAGCCGGCTCCGATGAGCACGAGGATCACCAAGCTGGAGGCGACCCCCACCAGCGGTCGGATCACGCCGTTCCACCAGACGATGTCCGGCCCCACACCGTAGTCGATCTCCAGATTCCCGGACTGCAGTCGCTGGACCACGCTGAGCAGTGCTCCGAGCCCCCCGCCGATGGCGGCACCAGAGGCGAGCCACACCCGGAGCCACTCTCCGGGCGAGTACTGGGGCGTGAACCAGGAGAGGACGACCGTGAGGGCGACCAGGAGGAAGCCCACCGAGGCCCCTCCCACGTAGCGCATGCGGGCGCGGCGAAGAGCGGCGTGTTCGACGAAGGTGGTGAGGCGATGGAAGGTGGCGCGGTGCCCGGCGACGGCCGCGTCGGGGACCGACGTTTCTCGGCCGTCGGCCGCATCGACATCGCTGAAGATCCGGCTGGCGAGGCCGAAGCCCGATTTCGCGAAGAGGGTCCGATCCTCATCCTTGAGGAGGCGATGCGCCCGGACCAGCAGCGCATCGAACTCCGAGAGCAGGCTCCCGAGGCGGGGATCCTGGACGCCGTCCCAGACGACCTCCAGCTCGTCGCGATCCGTGAGCAGCACCGCCCTCAGCGAGTGGCGCGCGTAGAACTGGCTGAGGATGCGCCCGTGGGTGCGCTCGAAGGCGGCGTGCACGAAGGGGTAGCCTTCGCGGTAGAGCCGGCTCTTCTCGGCGTCCTCGTGCCGCGTTCCGTAGTAGAACTTGACCAGCTCGTGGGCCGAGGCCTCGGGGAGAGGTCTCCCACGGGCTCGACTGCCCTGGATCCGGGCGAGCACGGCCTCCATCCGGACATCCATGAGGGTGCCGGGCGGGGCCACCTCATGGGACTTCTGGGGATGGGCCGGCACGTTCCCCCCAGGCGAGAGTGAGGACGGACGTGCCAAGGTAGGACGGCCGCGCCGGTCGCGGCAATGACGCCGTCGGCCCCGGGGATGGGGCGGGCCTTCTTGCTACGACACGATCCGCATGTTCTGCCGAACCTTCTCCATGTACTTCTGGAAGAAGTGCTTCTGGATGTCGTTCATGTCGAGCTCGCGCCCCTGGATGTAGGCCTGCTCGATGTTGCTCCGGGTATCGATGGGCGTGCCGGTGGTGATGAGCAGGGTGGCCTGCTTGCCTGGCTCCAGGGAGCCGAGGCGGTCGTCCAGGCCCATGAACTCGGCGGCGTTGATGGTCACCGCCTTCACCGCCTCGTCCTCGGGAAGCCCGAAGGCCACCGCGACGCCGGCCTCGTAGGGCAGGCGGTCGGTGTTCAGCGAAGCGTCCCCGCCGGAAATGGCGAATCTGACCCCCGCTTCGTGGAGCCGTGCGGCCCGGCTGTACGCCGCATCATAGCCTTCGTGGTCGCGGCCCGGACTGTCCATGGTCGAGGTGAGGATGACCGGCACGTCCTCGGCGGCCAGACGGTCGGCCACGTGGATGGCGTCCTCTCCGCCACGGATGACGAGTCGGAGGCCTTCCTCCTGGGCCCAGGTGATGGCGTCGTTGATCTGGGCGGCGCCGTTGGCGGAGACGACGACCGGGATCTCGCCGTTCAGCGCCGGGATCATGGCGGCATGACGGGCGTCGGTGCGCACCGGTTCGCCGGCGGCCACCGCGTCGCGATAGGCCCGCGCCTCGGCGAAGTAGTTCTTGAGCTGTCGGACCCGCTCCTCGTAGGTCGGGCGATCGTCGTCGTCGTCCTGACCGCCGAACCCGAAGCTCCGCGGGTTGGGGTCCGGCCAGTTGACATTGAGGGCCGCCGCCGACTCCAGCGACATCTCCTCCCAGCTCCACCCCTCCAGCG
>CAKZOQ010000283.1 GCA_937136445.1 uncultured Gemmatimonadota bacterium | reverse complement strand
CGCGCGGGCGGTGATCCCCAGCGCGAGGCCGCCATCGAGGGGGCGCTCCGGCTCCTGGAGACGGAAGGCGTGGACCTCCTGGAGACCCAGCCGGCCCCGCCGGTGCGGTACGGACGCCCGGGCAGTCCGCCGCAAGATCCGGTGATCGTGCCGCCCTCCGGGGGTCCGCCCGACGGAGGACCGGGTGGCGCGGGTTCCGGGGACGGCGCCCGCGGGGGTCGATACCTGCCCCGCGGATCTCTGTAACGTTCCTTGTAGCAGGCACTTCGGGTAGGAACGTCAGGTGGGGTTCGTAAACCCTCGTGGCCGTCCCGGGTACCCGTCTCCATGCCCGATTCCGACCCCGATCCGCGCCCCTCGGCTGCCACCCTACCCGCCGCCGGGTTTCTCCTGCTGGCCCTCCTTCTGTTGGGCGGGTGGTGGTACGCCCGCACCCAACAGGCCGGAGCGCTGGAGGAAGCCCTGCAGCCCTGGGCCGACACGTCGCTGCCGGAGCCCGGAGCGCAGGTGGACACGGCTCTGGCGAGCCTCGGCGCCCAGGTCTTCCGGCAGAAGTGCACCGCCTGCCACGCCCTCACCGCCGAGGACCAGGTCGGGCCGAACCTCACCGGCGTCACCCGCCGCCGCACCGCGGCCTGGCTCCAGTCCATGATCCTCGCGCCGGACTCCATGACCCGCGATGACCCCGACGCTCAAGCCCTCAAGGCTCACTACGGCGTCCAGATGATGGTTCCCGGCGGAATCGACACGCTGCAGACGCGGGCGGTCCTGGAGTTCCTCCGCCGGGTGGACGCCGGGGCACCAGACTAGCTCCGGTCATGAGAGGGCCCCGGGCTCGTATCTACACCCGTTCGGATCCGAGGCCGCGCGCTCCGCCCCTCCCGTCTCCCCTCGTGCCATGCGACGTCTGGTATTCACCCTGTCGCTCACCCTCGCCCTCCCCCCGTGGTGCAGCGGCCAGGATGGGCCCCCCCCTCCCGCCCTCCCGGCGGAGACCACGCTCCTCTTCGTGGGGAACTCCCTCACCTACACCCACGACCTCCCGGGTGCGGTGACCGCGGTGGCTCGCTCCCTCGGCCAGGACGTGGCGAGCGTAGACGTCGCCTACCCGAACTTCGCGCTGGAGGACCATTGGCATCAGGGCATCGCCGGCGTGATCCGCCGACTCCGGCCCGACGTGGTCGTCCTGCAGCAGGGCCCCTCGTCGCTGCCGCAGAACCAGCTCCACCTGGCGGCATGGACCGACAGCCTGGCCCGGGTGGCCCGCGAGGTGGGGGCCGAGACGGCCCTCCTCATGGTCTGGCCCTCCAGGAACCGGGCCTTCGCCTTCGACGACGTGCGGGATGCCTACCGGGACGCCGCGGAGAAGGTGGATGGACGCTTCATTCCCGCCGGGGAGGCCCTTCGGGTCCTGGCGGGAGACGAGCCGGCCCTCGACCCCTTCGGTGCCGACGGCTTCCACCCCAGCAGCGTCGGGAGCCTCCTGGCCGCCATGGTCACCGCGGGAACCCTCCTCGACGTGGACCTGACGGCGCTCCCGGACACCCTTCCCCCTGGCCGCTACGGGAGCACCACGGTGCCGCTGGAGCCGGAGCTCGGCGACCTCCTCCGGAACCTGGCCGACTCGGTGGTGCAGGCGTGGCGGTGAGGGGGAAGGCCCTCGCCCTCCTCGCCCTCCTCATCCCCCTTCTGAGCTCCCCCGCAGCCTCCCAGGACACCCCAGGCCGCTGGTTCGTAGCCGTCGGTCCCACGGCTGGAGGCGGGTCCACGGTGGAGGGAGGGCTCGGCGGTGTCTTCCAGCTCGTCTGGCAGTCGGGCCCACGCCATCTGGCGCTGCGCGCCGCAGGTCTGGCCTCCTTCGCCGGCTTCCCCGACTCGAACGGCGACAACGGAGCCGCGGAGTTCGGGCTCGTCTACGGCCGGGCCCACACCACCTCCTGGGGGCACGCGGCATGGGGTGCGGGGGTGGCGGCGGTGCGACTGGACGGGTGTGGGGAGGCGGGCCGGCAGAGCTGCGGTACGGTGGGCGTCCCCCTGGTGGCCGAAGCCGCCGTAGAGACGTCGGTGGCTGGGCTCGGCCTCCAGGCCTGGGTGGACGTGAACCCCGAGGCCCCCTTCGGCGGAGTCGCCCTCCTCCTCCAGTTGGGGTGGATGCCGTAGGCGTCACCCAAGCAGCAGGATTCCGCAGCCCACCGCCAGCGACACCCCGAAGGCGAGGAACACCGGTCTCCAGAGCGCCTTGCCCCCCACCACGGCCACCACCCCACCCTTGAACAGGATGTTGCTCATCCCGCCGATGAGGATGGCACGCCAGGCCGTTTCCACCTCCAGGCTCCCGGCCCGGACGAGCTGGGCCGTGGAGAGGGTGATGGCGTCCATGTCGGTGAGGCCCGAGAGGAAGGCGACGGCGTACAGACCGCCGTCCCCCAGGTACTCGCTGGCCGCAGCCACGGCCAGGAGGACCAGGGCGTAGAGGAGCCCGAAGGCCACAGCAGCCGGCAGCTCCGATGGAGCCTCCCGGTGCAGTTCGTCCCCGGATCCCCCGCTCCCGCCCATACCCGCGCTGAACCCCACCCTTCGCCACTGGAGCCACGCCATGACCAGGAGCGTGGCCAACATGATCCCCATGGACGGCGCGACGGCCGTCCAGGAGCCCGGCACGACCACCGCCACCTCCACCAGGACCCGGATGAACACGATGGCCGAGGCCATGATGACCACGAAGGCCGCGGCCGGAGCCGGTTGGCCCTCGCGGGCCTGCCGTGCGTAGCTGACGGTGGTGGCCGTAGAGCTGATGAGGCCTCCCAGGAGTCCGGTGAGGGCCAGGCCCCGTCGACGGCCCAGGATTCTGTAGGCCACCCAGGCCCCGACGCTGATCCCCACGATCAGCACCACCATCAACCAGATCTCAAAAGGGTTGAGCACGCCGTAGGGTCCGTAGTCCCCGTCGGGGAGGACCGGCAACACCACCAGCGCCACCAGGACGAACTGCGTGAGGACCCGTACGTCGCGGTCGGAGAGGGCGTCCACCAACCCGTGTAGCCGCTCCTTCGCCTCCAGGAGGACGGCGACGACCCCCCCGGTCACGATGGCCGCCACGGTGAGTCGGGCGGCCAGGGCCAACCCCACCCCGTACATGACGAGGCCGGCGACCTCGGTGGTCAGCCCCACGTCGGGGTCCTCGTCCCGGCGGAGCAGCGCCACGTTGGCGGCCACGAAATAGGCCGCGACGGCCAGGAGGCCCGCACCCGCGATCCACCCGCCCTGCTCCCGGCCCAGTACCCCGGCCAGGACGCCCAGGACCGTTACCAGGGCGAAGGTGCGTATCCCCGCCATGCGGTTCTCGGCGTGCTGTCGCTGGAGCCCTACCAGGAGGCCCAGCCCCAGCCCGATGGCCAGTGGAGGCAGAAGGGAGTCGCCCATGCCCTCAAGCTGGGGAGGGCCGGCCCCTCACCGCTACTCCGCGCCGGCCCCCGCCGGCTGGCGACCGTACGTCCTCTTGATGTAGTCCAGGAGGAGTCCTTTGAACTCCTCCACCAGCCCGTCGCCCTTCAACGTCGTGGCATGCTCCCCGTCGATGTACACCGGCGCCTTGGGTTCTTCGAAGGTGCCGGGCAGCGAGATGCCGATGTTGGCGTACTTGGATTCGCCAGGGCCGTTCACCA
>CAKZOQ010000282.1 GCA_937136445.1 uncultured Gemmatimonadota bacterium | reverse complement strand
GGGCCAGCTCCATGGCGGCGCCGAAGGCCTCGTGCACCTTGAAGGCCTCCATGGAGGCTCGGGCCGTGGCGTAGGCTTCGTCGATGGCGTCGTCCAGTCCGCCGCCCAGAGCCTCGGGAACCGTGCCGTCACGGTACTTGGCGATCATGCCGGTGGTGCGGCTCGCCAGGTTGCCCAGCACGTTCGCAAGCTCGTCGTAGCGGGTGAGGAAGCGCTCCGGCGTATAGGAGGCATCCTGCCCGGTGGGCATCTCCCGCATGAGGTACCAGCGGACCGCGTCGGTGCCGAAGTCCTCCACCAGGTCCAGGGGGTCCACCACGTTGCCCAGCGACTTGGACATCTTGGTGTCGCCCACCACCCACCATCCATGGGCCAGGATCTGCCGGAAGACGGGGAGTCCGGCCCCCATCAGCAGGGTGGGCCAGTAGACGGCGTGGGTGGTGAGGATGTCCTTCCCGATGACGTGCAGGTCCGCCGGCCACCGGCCCGACGCCGGATCGGTGAAGCCCCGCTCCCCCGGCGCCGCCGAGGGGTCGATCGCCCCGGAGGCCGTGAGGTAGTTGATGAGGGCGTCCACCCAGACGTAGCAGACGTGGTCGTCGTCGAAGGGGAGGGTGACCCCCCACTGGAGACGGCTCTTGGGCCGGGAGATGGAGAGGTCGGCCAGGGGCTTCTGGAGGAAGCCGACGATCTCGTTCCGCCGCACCTCCGGGACGATCCACTCCGGATGCTCCTCGATCCGCCGGAGGAGCCGCTCCTGATAGTCGCCCATGCGAAAGAAGTAGTTCTTCTCCTCCACGTACCGGGTGGGCCGCCCACAATCCGGACAGGCCTGGTCGGGACCCAGGTCCTTCTCCGTCCAGTAGCGTTCCTCGTGGACGCAGTACCAGCCGGTGTAGTTGTCGGCGTAGATCTGGTCCCGGTCCCAGAGGCGCTGCAGGAACGCCTGCACCACCTCGACGTGCTCCGCCTCCGTGGTGCGGATGAAGCGGTCGTGGGAGATGTTCAGCCGGTCCCACGCCTCCTGGAAGCGCGCGGCCATCTCGTTGCAGAGCTCCAGCGGCTCCACGCCCCGTCGATGGGCCTCCTCCTGGATCTTCTGGCCATGCTCGTCGGTGCCGGTGAGGAAGAGCACGTCTTCGCCGTCCTGCCGGTGGAAGCGGGCCAGGACGTCGGCGAGGATGGTGGCGTAGGCGTGGCCCAGGTGGGGCTCGCCGGAGGCGTAGTAGATGGGGGTGGTCAGGTAGCGGCTGCGGCTCACCGGGCGGTCCTCAGTCGGTGCTTCGGGGATGGTCGGGCGTGTCGTCGTCCGATCGGGGGAGGCCCGGGCCGGCCCCGGCCACCTCCGAGCGGAGTT
>CAKZOQ010000281.1 GCA_937136445.1 uncultured Gemmatimonadota bacterium | reverse complement strand
AGCTGCTCCAGTCGCTTCACGTAGCCGTCGAACATCTCACGGCGCGCCCCGGGCCGGGAGCCGCTGATGGCGTCCGCGGCGCTCACCAGGAAGGTCTCCGGGAAGAAGTGGGGCTCCTCGTCGTGGTGGGCGCGGATGGCGTTGAGGACCAGCTCGCTCTCGCCGTGCTTCTTGCAGAGGCGGTAGCCCAGCTCCACATGGGTGCCCTCGTGCTCGTGGGTCATCCCCTTCCCCACGTCGTGGAGGATGCCGGCGCGCTTCACACCCTGCACGTCCAGCTTCATCTCCGCCGCCATGTTCGCGGCGAGGAGGGCGACCTCCTTGGCGTGCTGCAGCTGGTTCTGGCCGTAGGAGGTGCGGAACTTGAGTCGGCCGAGGGTCCGGACGATCTCGGGGTGCACGTCGTGGAGGCCGAGCTCGTAGAGGATCTCCTCGGCGGCCTCCACCATGGTCTTGTCCACGTCCTCCCGGGCCTTCTCCACCATCTCCTCGATGCGGCCGGGGTGGATGCGGCCGTCGTCCACCAGCCGCTCCATGGCGATGCGGGCCACCTCGCGTCGGACGGGGTCGAAGCCCGACAGCACCACCGCTTCCGGCGTGTCGTCGATGACGACGTCGATGCCGGTGGCGTGTTCGAAGGCCCGGATGTTGCGGCCTTCCCGCCCGATGATGCGCCCCTTCATCTCGTCGGAGGGGAGCTGCACCACGGACACGGTGGTCTCGGCGGTCTGGTCCGCGGCGAGTCGCTGGATGGCCAGACCGAGGATCTTCTTGGCCTCCTTCTCCGCGTCGCGCTGGGCCTCGTCCTTGATCTCCCGGAGGCGGTTTGCAGCTTCGGCCCGGGCCTCGTCCTCCATCTCCGCCACGAGCCGGCTCCGGGCCTCCTCGGCCGTGAGGCCGGCGAGCTCTTCCAACCGGGCTCGGGCCTCGGTCTCGGCATCGCCCACCTCCCGGGCACGCTGGTCCAGCTCCTGCCGGTCGGACTCCAGCGATTCGGCGCGGTCTTCGAGCTCCTCCTCCCGGTTCCCGACCCGGTCGAAGCGCCGGTCCAGGGTCTCGCCGCGCTCCTCCAGACGGCGCTCCAGACGCTCCACCTCCTCCCGGCGGCGATCCTCCTCCTCCTCCCAGCTCTCACGGAGGCGGATCCCCTCCTCGCGCCCGGCGAGCTCGCCGGACTTTCGGAGGTTCTCGGCTTCTTCTTCGGCACGCCGGAGGATCCGGGATGCCTCGTCCTGCGCGTGGCTCTGTTCCAGCTCGCGGTGGGCGCGTTCGCGGTTTCGTGCGATGACGAATCCGGCGAAGGCACCGAGCATGATCCCCACCACCGCGGCCGCCAGCGCGACTACCAGCGGGGTCTCCATGTATGGCTCCAAATCCGGCGCCAGGGGCGTCCGGCATGTCATTCGAGAAGGCGGTCCCGTAGGCTCGGCCCAGTGGAGTGATCCACCCGGAAGCATTGCGGGACGCGCGCTATTGCCCGAGGAGAATAGAGTTCGGCGTCACGGAAACGCAAGCAAACTGAGGCGGAACCGTCGCCCCGCCGGATCCCGGCGCCTCCGGTCCCTCAGCCCTCGGCCGGCCCCTCGTTCTCGGGGTCGGAGTCGGCCTCCGGCTCCGCCAGCGCCGCTTGGATGCGGGAGGCCAGGGCCGCGGCGCGCCCATCCAGATCGGCCCGAGTACGCCCGGCCTCTTCCTGAGCCTGGAAGTACTCGTCGGCGATGGAGAGGGCGGCGAGGATGGCGGCCTTGTGCCCCTCGATGAGGCCGCTCTTGGAGCGGATCTCCCGGATGCGGTCGTCCACCAGCTTGGCGCAGCGTCGGGTGTACTCCGGCTCCGCGTTGGCCCGGATGGTGTGTTCCTCGCCGGCGATGCGTACCGTCACCGAAGCGCGTTCACTCATCGCTGCTCCTCCAGGAAGCGGATCCGGGCCAGGAGGCGATCCACCCCGTCCCGCCCCTCGTCCATGCGAGACCGTAGATCCCTATTCTGCTCCTGGAGCGAGGTGAGGCGACTCAGCAGGCGGTCGGCCTCGGCCTCGTCCCCGGTGAAGCGGCGAACCAGCTCCGAGAGCTCGGCGTTCTTCTCCTCCGCCTCCTGAACGCGCGTCCGCAGCTCCTCGACGGTACGAACGAGGCGGACCGCGGCCTCCTCCAGACGATCGAAGGCAGGCTCGTCCTGTGGGGTCGTCTCAGCCTCGCTGACGGGCACCGTACTCCTCCTTGAGGGCCTCGAGGATGGCATCCACCCGGCCATCCACCTGCGCGTCCTTGAGGGTCCGATCCCGGGCACGGAAACGCAAGGCGAAGGCCATGGACCGCGTGTCCTCCGGAATCCCCTCGCCCTCATAGAGGTCGAAGAGGGTGACGTCCTCCAGCTCATCCCCGCCGGCGGCACCGATGGAGGCGAGCACCGCGGCACCCTCCACCCCCCGGGGCACCAGGAGCGCGAGATCCCGCTCCGAGGCGGGCTGGGTGGGGAGCGCCCGGAAGATCCGCTCCGGCATCGCCCGCCCGTCCGCCGGAAGGGTCGTCTCCAGCGCCCAGATCGGTCCGGCCCACGGGGGCACGTCCAGCCCCTCCGGCTGGAGGCGTCCGCCGCGGGCCACCTCGGTGCCCTCCACCCGCACCACAAGGTGGTCGCGAGCCCAGGGACCCTCCGAGGCGTCGGCGGCCTCCATCTGGGCGTCCGGCCCCCAGGCCCGGCCCGCCACCTCACCGAGGAGCCCCTTCAGGTCCCAGAAGCTCCACGGCTCGTCCTC
>CAKZOQ010000280.1 GCA_937136445.1 uncultured Gemmatimonadota bacterium | reverse complement strand
GTGTCGAAGGCGGTGTTCACCAGCTCCATGGCCTCGCCGTTCCGGAGGTCCGGCGTGCGGGCGTTGTGGAGCCGGATGTGGTTCGTGTGCTGGGTGGTGGCCAGCAGCTCGAAGAGCTCTACCGCCCGGGCGGGCCACCCGGTGGCGTCCCGGGCGAGCTGCTCCAGCATGGTGGCCGTCCCCTTCCGCCGTCGGAAGGCCAGGGTGTTGGCCACCCGGGCGCGCTGGCTGAAGGCCAGCTCCGAGTCGAAGGGGTGCAGGTTCCGCACCCCCAGGAGGTCGCCGATGTAGGGGACCACCCACTCGTCGCAGGTCTCGATGAACCAGTTGTCGTAGAGGCCGGCGATGTCCTCTTCCATGAGCCGGGCCTGCTCGCCCAGGACCTCCACCAGGGCCTGGAGCTGCCCGTCCTGCTCCGCGTCCCGGATCCGGTAGACCGCAGGCAGGAGCTCCCAGAGCCGCTCCGGCGTGAAGTGCGTCATGGCCGCTCCGTGGTCAGTATGAGGCCCGCGGCATCCAGGGTGAGGAGCTCCGCGGGCTGGATGGCTCCGCTCTCCCAGCGGGCCGGGCGGGCCTGGATGCGGGGGGCGTCGAAGGGGTCGGCTCCGTCGAGAAGGTCCAGGTCCACCCCGACGACTCCGGCCACCTTCTGCATGGCGGCCAGGACCTCCGAGGTGGTGATGTCCTGGGCGAAGGCCCGCGCGTCGAAGGAGAAGGCCTCCAGGAGGACCGATTCCACCGCCGCCCGCACCACCTCCTCCAGGTGGTCCGGGTGCACGGTGAGCCGCGCCTCAAGCGTGAAGTGGACGGGGTGGAAGCTGGCCACCACCACCTCCTGGTCCGGGTGGCGGGCGGCGTCGATGGCGCTCCGGAGGTTCCCGTGGAGCTCCGAGTCCTCCGGGACGGCCCCCCCGTCGCTTCCCGCCACGGTGAGGTGCACCAGGCGCCGCTCCCCACTCCAGAGCACGCCGGCTCGGGCCTTCCCGATGCCGGCGAAGGCGGCGGCGAAGTCCTCGAAGTCCTGCACGGAGACGATCCGGTCCAGGGTGAGGACGGTGAGGGGGGCGTTGGTCCGGGCCTCCGCGAGGCGCTCCGGGTCGGCGGCGCCGTTGGGGGCGGTGGGGTTGGTGACGCCCTTCACGCCCAGGGGCCGGGTCATGAGAAGGCTGATCTGATCGGCGTCCACCAGCGCGTCCAGCCCGATGCCGTGGCGGTAGTTCGCCGTGACGTTCTCCTGGCCGGTGGGGAGGCGGGCCCCGGATGTCCCGTCGCCGAAGAGGACGGTGGTGTCGCCCCCGTCGGCCCGACGGGTGACGTACACCCGGGCGCCCGGCGGCTGCCGGTACAGCGAGGGCACCTCCGTCCAGCGGACGTCGTCCACCCGGACCTCCAGGGTGCTCTCGGTCCCGCTGGGCGTGGCCGCCGAGACGTGGGTCAGCGGCGTCTGCGCCAGCGAAAAGCGCTGGAACCGCTCGGAGCCGTCCCCGCTTCCCAGGACCTCTGCGGGCGCGGTCTTGCCGTGGGTGGCCGGCGCCACGTTGGCGTTGATCCGCACCCCCGTCCCGGCATCGCCGTCGCGGCGGAGGTAGCGGTACTCCAGGGGGTCCACGAAGACCAGCTCGGTGAGGCCGTCCACCTCCCGGACGTCGGCGAGGGTCGCCACCTCCGCCGCCGGCTCGCCGGTGTCGGCGTCGATGCCGCGGAGGGCCACCATCCGGCCCTCCTCCAGCCCCTCCACCGCCTGCGACAGGACGACCGAACCGCCCTCCACCGGGTCTTCCAGCGGCCGCTCGGCCCGGACCAGCGCCTGGCTCTCGGCGAAGACCAGCGTCTCCCGGACGTGCTCGTCGAAGCGGTCGGAGAGGTTCTCCCCGTCCAGCTCCAGGCGGGTCGTCTTGGAGGACAGGGTGAAGCGGGAGCGGGCGGCCTCCTCCACGGCGCCCACCCGGTAGACCTCGGAGTACCCCGGTCGGCTCAGCACCACCCAGCCGTCCCGGAGGATCTCCGGGTACAGGGCATCCAGGTGGATGGGGCCGCCGGCGAAGTCCCGGTCCTCGATGCCCGAGATGTCCCGGATGGTGAGTCCCGGCCACTCCGGCAGGGTGCTGGGGCTGGTGCTGGAGGAGTCGTAGCGGTCCCGGACCTCGTCGGGCATGGCGTCCCAGTCCGGCGCGTTGTGGCCGAAGAGGGAGGCCCGCCGCCGGAGGACGTAGACCGTGGGATCGTCCGAAGGGAGCTGGGGCGGTGCCCAGGAGCCGAGGGGGTACTCGAAGCGGATGTAGGTCACGCCCCGGATCCGGTCCAGGTCGACGGACTCCAGGATCCGGACGTCCCATCGGTCGCTGGCCGCGTCGTCGGCGCGCTCCGGGCCGACGAGGAGGACGACGTCCCCGGCGCGCAGATCGTTGTCCACGCCCTCCAGCCAGAGGCCCACGGTCCCGCGCACGGGCTGGAAGGGTCGGGTCTGTCGGGCGGTGAGCTCCTGCCATCCCGCCCGGGCTTCGATGGCGCCGGTGGTCTCGAAGACCTGGGGGGTCTCGTCCTGGCCCGGGAGGCTCTGGGCCCGGGTCCCCTCGGGGATGGTGGCCCGACCGGGCGTGCCCGGGCCCGTCTCCAGCGTGAAGGCCAAGGTGGTGGAGGCGGCGACGCCGGGACGGAGCTCATAGCCGATCCGTCGGGCCAGCTCCAGCACCGAGCGGCGCTCGGTGGCGGTGCGGAGGAACCCCTCGTTGGCGATGCGTTCCTGGTAGAAGGTGAGCACGTCCAGGACGGTGGCCCAGGCGTCCACCACCGCCATGGTGGGGTCGTCCGTGCCCCGTACGGTGAGGCGGGCCAGCTCCGGTCGGGCGGAAAGGGCCGCCTGCATGGAGGCCGTGAAGCGTCCGTGGGTCCCCACCCGATAGCTCAGGGCGGACAGCCCGGGACGGTTCACCAGGGGGGCGGGGGTCTCCCGGTGCACGCCCTCGCAGCAGCCGCAGGTGTCCAGCGTGTCGGCCATGATCAGAGCCCTCCCAGCATGTCGAGCTCGAGCCGCCCGTTGCCGGGCCGGCTGGGGTCGTTGTCGAGTCGGACGATCTCGAGCGAGGCCGTCTCCAGCACCCCGGCCTCGATCTCGCCGCGGGCGTCCTCGTCCAGGCGCTGGAAGCGGCGGACGGAGACCGACGAGACCCCCTCCACGGCCATGCCGGCGCCGAAGAGCTGGCTCAGCCAGACGGGCTCGCCGAAGGTGAAGTTGTCCGGGTGGAAGAAGCCCCGACCTCCACCGGGGAGGTCGAAGCGGCCCAGGGCGTCCATGAGGGAGCGCTTCACGTCGCTCCGGAAGTAGCCGGGATTCACGCAGACCTCCAGCGCCACGTCCAGGGGGACGTAGACCGGATCGTTGATCTCCAGGTCGTAGCCCGCCAGGCGGTAGCGTTCGATGTGGGCCCGGATCTCCTCGAGGAAGCGCGGGTCGTCCCGGACGGGCAGGCCCCCCTTCCGGTCGATGGTGACGAAGACGGTGGTCCAGCTCCCGGTCCAGCGGAAGGAGGCCGCCGCGCGCTGGACCCCGGGGTGCCGCGACGTCACCTCGGAGTAGTCGGCGGCGGTGACGGCGCGCTCCTGGGTCCGGAAGGCCTGGGGTGCGTACTGCCGGACCTCCTCCATGCTCTCCCGGGGGGTGCCGCCGGTGGCGGGGAGGGGGTTCCGCACGGCCTCGACGCCGGGGACCCCCACGACGCGGGCCAGGGCGCCGGCGCCCACGTTGCCGGCGGACCCGTTGCCCACCCGGTAGGAGGCCCGGAAGGCGGAGCCCGCCGCCGGGGCCTTCCCCAGGACGTCGTCGCCGAAGCGGAGCCGGACCTCTCCGTCCTCCTCGATCTCGGCGACGAACTCCGGGGCGAAGCGGTCGCTGCCCAGGAGGTCGGCCCGAGGCGTCCAGGTCTCGTCGCCGTCGTCCAACGTCACGGCCGGGAGGGCGCTCCGGGGATCCTGGACGGGGTCCAGCGCCGCCGGCCGTTCCCGGGCGTCCTCCGGGTCCCAGTCGGTGACGAAGGTGACCGGTCCGCGGTCCAGGGTGGGGCGGTAGGAGCTCTCCCGGGGCGCCACGTCGGGGCGGAGGAGGAGGTGCTGTCCCACCGTCGCCATGACCGGATCCGTCACGGTCTCGCCGTGGTCGGCGAGGACGACGTTCCCCCGGGCCACGCTCACCGCCGCGATCTCCTCCCCCTCCAGGACGGTGCTTAGGCAGAGGGCGAAGGGGAGGGCGTCGGCCTCCTGCCAGGCCACCTCGGCAATGGCCGTCCCGTCGAGCTCGTCGGTGTCGTGGACCACCTCGGAGAGCCGGACGGCATGTCGGTGGGCGGCGTCGGCGTCGGCGGCACGTCCGGTGGTGGGGCTCACCACCTCCTCGAAGACCAGGACGTCGCCCTCCCGCAGCGCGGCGTCGTCGGAGGCGAGGCCCACGTCGTAGCGGAGGGTGGCCCGGGTGGCGCCGGCGGGAAGGCAGCACTCGGTGTCGCCCCAGGTATGGAAGGCGATCTCGTTGTTCTCGCTGTGGAGCTCGGCGTCGTGCATGGTCTCGAAGATCACGGCGTCGCTCCCCCGGGTGCGGAGCTGGGTGCCACGGGGCAGGGTCACCGCACCGGGCTCGACCTCGAGGTGGACCCAGGTGCGGGCGTTGCAGCCGTCGTGCATCCGGTAGTCCAGGAGCCGGGCGTGGCGGCGCACCGAGGGGCGTCGGCGGGCGGTGCCGAGGTAGGCTTCGGCGGCCACCGCGTCCTGGAAGTAGCTGAGGTGGTCGCCCACGTAGGCCAGGAGCTCCACCACGGCGATCTGGACGTCGGCGGGGCTCCGGTCCTTCCAGTCGGGCATGACCACGCTGAGCCGATCCAGCATGAGGCGCCGGAAGCTCGCGTAGTCCTTGGCCAGGTAGTCGATGGCCGGCTCGTCGAAGGACTCTGGCGGGCACGCCTCCTCGGGGGCGCAGTCGAAGTCGCTGGGGCACTCCACCTTGAAGGAGAAGGCCACCACCGAGAGGCGCTGATCCAGCCCGGTGGGCGGGTCGTCGTCCGTGGGCGAGGTGACCAGGCGGAGCCGGTAGGTGGAGTAGTCGCCGGTGCCTTCGGCCAGGACCACCAGGATGCGGGCGGCGTCGTCCAGGCCCTGGAGGAAGTCCCGCTGGCTCGCCGAGAGGGTGGCTCCGGAGTCGGGGTTCGCCACCAGTGCGGTGGTGACGTCGGCGGCGGGGCGGGCCCAGACGACGCCGACGCCCGCCGCCCGGGGCGGGGCTTCCAGGCGGACGTTGGACTCGTCCAGGGTGGGGGCGGCGCCCAGGAAGTGCACCAGGAGGAGGTGCTGTCGGGGCAGACCCACCGCCTCGGCGCCCTGGTCCAGGACCTCCAGGTAGTCGATCCCGTCCAGCGTGGGGTGGGCCGCCACCAGACGGCGCCGGTTCTCGTTCCCGCAGCGGTACTGGGGATCCATCAGACGGCCCTCGTGAACTCGGCCACCGCGCGCTCCCGGGTGCGGCGGACCACGTAGCGGACGGTGACGGTGATGGAGGCGTCCTGGCTCTCCACGTTCACGGCCTCCACCACCACCCGGTCGCCGAGCCACTGCTGGAGCGACGCCTGGACGCTGGCCTCCACGGCGCCGCCGAGGGCGTCGCTGTTCGGCGCGAAGACGAGCTGCATGAGTCCGCTCCCGAAGTCGGGTCGGTTCACCCGCTCGCCGGGGGCGGTGAAGAGGATCTG
>CAKZOQ010000279.1 GCA_937136445.1 uncultured Gemmatimonadota bacterium | reverse complement strand
AGGTCCTGGTCCACAGGTCGTGTCCCAGAATGGCGAGGGCGGGGCCGTCCGGTACATCCTCGGCGGCGGTGAATTCACGCCCGCGGACGGGCTCCACCCCGAGGGTCTCGAAGTATCCCGCACCGACCCGCTGCTCGGCCACGTACGCGGCGCCGGCGTGGCTGGAGAGGTTGACCCCGGTGGCCCACCCCGAGTAGACGGCCTTCGGCCAATCGGGCCCGGCGTCCCTGAACTGCTCCCACGTGCTGCCGTCCACCGCCATGCCGGTGCGCGCCGATCCGCTCGAGGCGTCGTACATCGAGACGTGGACGAGGCGGTCCGCGTCGGGATACGGGAGTCCCCGCCAGAGGGTGGTGTCGGCCACCGCCCAGGCAAGGGAGCCCAGCGCCACGATCAGCGCGGTGGTCAGGACGAAGGTCACGCCGAACACCGGGTCGCGCACGAGCTGCCGCAGGGCGAAGCGCAGATTCCGGTCCATCTCGTCGAATCGGTGCAGACCGCGCTCCTCGCGGACACGCTCCTGCACCGCCTCCGGATTCCCGAAGCGACGAAGGGCTTCCCGCCGGGCCTCGGTCCGGTCCATCCCCTGCCGGACCAGGTCCTCGGTGAGCGCTTCCAGATGAAAACGCATCTCGTCGTCGAGCTCTGAGCGGTCCTGCTTCGGACCACCGAGTCGATCCTTCAGCCAGCTCCACATCGTCGTCGTCCCCTCCCCCGTCCCATCGATCGTTCGGTCCGTGGATGTCTACGCGGTCTCCGGACCCTCCGTAAGCTCCTCCGCACCGATCACATTCTTCACTGCCGCGATCATCTCGTCCCAGCGCGCGAGCTCGGCAGCCAGCCGGGTGGTTCCCTGCGGCGTGAGCCGGTAGAACTTCGCCCGGCGGTTGTTCTCCGAGCGGCCCCACTCGCCCTCGATCTTCCCGTGCTTCTCCAACCGGGCGAGCGCCGGGTAGAGGGATCCCTGCTCGAGCGAGAGGAGTCCCCGCGAGGTGTCTTCGATGCGCAGCAGGACACCGTACCCATGCGTCGGCCCCAGCGAGAGGGCCTTCAGGATCAGCATGTCCAGGGTGCCTGGCAGCAGTTCGCGCGTTCCCAGCATCCCGTGTCGCCCCGTCCTCCGAGTGGCGTCTCTCTCCTAGTTGGCCTAGGAGACGTTCCCTAGCTTATCTAGGAGACAGGTCGAAGGCAAGCGTCGGGTCCGCGCGCCGTTCCCCTCCGGCTCCCATGAGGCTAGCCTACCGGCATGAGCGGACTCCTCGCCCTCCTCGACGACGTCAGCGCGCTGGCCAAGCTGGCCTCGACCCAGCTCGACGACGTGGCCACCCACGCCGCGAAGGCCGGGTCCAAGGCCGCGGGCGTGGTCATCGACGACGGTGCGGTCACCCCGAAGTACGTGCACGGCCTTCCCGCGGCCCGGGAGCTCCCCATCGTGCTCCGCATCGCCCGGGGCTCCCTGTTCAACAAGGTCGTCATCCTCCTTCCGGCGGCCCTGATCCTCTCGGCCGTCGCCCCCTGGCTCCTCACCCCCCTCCTCATGCTGGGGGGGACCTACCTCTGCTTCGAGGGCGCCGAGAAGGTGTGGCACGTGCTCACCCACGGGTCGGACAAGCGCGAGCGCGACCAGGAAAGCCCCCGAACGCTGGACGCCGCCCGGCTGGAGGAGCGGCGGGTGAAGGGCGCCATCAAGACCGACTTCATCCTCTCCGCCGAGATCATGGCGCTGGCCCTCTCCGTGGTGGAGGTGGAGGGCCTGGTGACCCAGGGAGCGGTCCTCCTGGTGGTCGCCGTGGGAATCACCGCGCTCGTGTACGGCGCCGTGGCCCTCCTGGTGAAGGCCGACGACGTCGGCCTCCGCCTCAGCCAGGCCGACGGCGTGCCGGCGGTGCGCACGGTGGGGCGCGGGATCGTGAAGGCCATGCCCGTGGTCATGGAGGTCATCGCCGTGGTGGGGACGGCCGCCATGCTCTGGGTCGGGGGCAACATCCTCCTCCACGGGCTGGACGAGCTCGGCTTCGGAGCGCCCTACGGATGGGTCCACGACGTGGCCCACGCCGCCGCGCAGGCCGTCCCCGCGGCGGCGGGCTTCACCGAGTGGTTCGTGACGGCGTCGCTGGACGGGATCTTCGGGCTCGCCGTCGGCCTCCTGGTCATCCCGGTGGCTACGAAGGTGGTGGCCCCGGCGGTGGCCCGTCTCCCGACCTTCGGCGGCGAAGACGCCGCAGGAGCGGGCTCATCCGGCTGACCTCTCCCTGGGCGGGGGTGATCGGCGGAGCGGCCGTCGTGCTCACCCTGGTCGGCCTCTGGCTGTGG
>CAKZOQ010000278.1 GCA_937136445.1 uncultured Gemmatimonadota bacterium | reverse complement strand
CCTGGTGCAGAAGGGTGCCTTCAGCGTGGTCTCCTCGCACCTTAACGAGCTCAAGAAGCTCGACGGCGAGGGAACGGGGATCGTGAACGCGTCGCTGGCCTTCGACGCCGAAGCCATGGAGCCGACCTACCAGCTCGTGAAGGGTCGTCCGGGACGGAGCTACGGCCTGGCCATCGCCCGGCGCCTGGGCTTCCCCGGCCATGTGCTGGACCGGGCCGAGAGCTACCGTTCCGACGACGAGGTGGATCTCGAGGAGCTGCTGGCCCGCCTGGAGGCGCGGGAACGGGAGGCGGAGGAGCTTTCGAAGGAGCTGGAGGAGCGCGAGGCCCGCACCGCCCGTCTGGAAGAGGAGCTGGACGCCCGCGCCCGCGATCTGAAGGAGGCGGAGAAGAGCGCCGAAGACCGGGCCCGCCGCAAGGCTCGCGAGGAACTCATGGAGGCCCGATCCGAGGTGGAGAGGGCCATCGAGGAGGTGCGGGCCGCCGCCCACTCCGCCGAGGAGCTGGACGAGGCCAGCCGCGACGCCCGGCGCCGGGTCGAGGAGGCTGCTGCTGCCCGCCGCGTCCCCGACCGTCCGGATCGCGACGGCCCTGCCCCCGAGCTCGAAGAAGGCCAGGCCGTGAAGGTCCGCTCCACCGGGGCCCGGGGCAGGGTGGTGGAGGTCCGGGACCGCAGGGCGCTGGTGGAGGTGGGGGCCATGAAGCTGGAGCTTCCCGCCACCGACCTCGAAGGCGTGGACGCCGAGGAGGGGGCGGGATCGCGCCGCCGGACCCGGCCCACCGGCGGTTCCCGACGGAGCTCCGTCGGGACCACGCTGGATTCGCCGGAGTCCGGGGCCCACGACGCCGCCCACGAGATCGACCTCCGTGGGCGCCGGGTCCACGAGATGGAGATCGAGCTCTCCCGGGCGCTGGACGCGGCCGTGGTGGCGAACCTCCCGGGGATGCGCATCATCCACGGCAAGGGCACCGGGGCGCTCCGCCAGCGGGTGGGCGAGATGCTGGACCAGGACGGCCGGGTGGAGCACCACGAGATCGCCAAGCCCCGGGAAGGGGGCGCCGGGGTCACCGTGGTTCGCTTCCGGTGAGCCGGGTCCGGGGTGGCGCGGCGTGATCCCCGACGACGTGGTGGAGGAGGTCCGGGCCCGCGCCGACATCGTGGACATCGTCGGCCAGGTGGTGGACCTCAAGAAGTCCGGGAAGGAGTTCAAGGCGAAGTGTCCCTTCCACGAAGAGCGCACGCCCTCCTTCTACGTCGTCCCCGACAAGGGCTTCTACAAGTGCTTCGGGTGCGGTCAATCCGGCGACGTCTTCACCTTCGTCATGGAGCGGATGGGGCTGGACTTCGTGGAGGCGGTGAAGCACGTGGGGAAGCGGGCGGGGGTGGAGGTCCGGGAGGTGAAGACCGGGCGACCCGAGGAGGACCCGGACCGTCCGCTGTACGAGCTCAACGCCTTCGCCCGGCAGTGGTTCGTGGACCAGCTCCAGGACCCGGAGGAAGGCCGGGCGGCCCGGGACTACCTGGCGGAGCGGGGCATCGACCAGGAGACGATCGAGCGCTTCGGTCTGGGGTGGGCCCCGGACGACTGGCGGGCTCTGCGGAACGCCTGCGCCCACCACGACTTC
This sequence comes from uncultured Gemmatimonadota bacterium, assembly GCA_937136445.1. Taxonomy (GTDB): domain Bacteria; phylum Gemmatimonadota; class Gemmatimonadetes; order Longimicrobiales; family Gaopeijiaceae; genus JAJCZZ01. The sequence goes on along the minus strand of CAKZOQ010000278.1, from coordinate 688 downwards.
GACGACGACCTCCTACTGGAGGTGGGGCTCCTCAACCAGAGCGAGCGCGCCAAGCAGCCGTACGACCGCTTCCGGGCCCGGGTCATCTTCCCCATCGAGGCCGTGTCCGGGAAGACGGTGGCGTTCGGGGGTCGGCTGCTGGGCTCCGACACCTCCGACGCCCCCAAGTACCTGAACTCCCCCGAGTCCCCCATCTACCACAAGGGGCGTCTCCTGTACGGCCTGTCCTGGGGACGGCACGCCGTTCGTCGGGAGGACTCCGCCCTGGTGGTGGAGGGCTACATGGACCTGGTGGCGCTGGCCGCCGCCGGCTTCGAGAACGTGGTGGCCACCCTCGGGACCTCCATGACCCAGGAGCACGCCAGGCTCCTCGGACGCTACAGCAAGAAGATCCTCCTCCTCTTCGATTCCGACCGCGCCGGCCTCAAGGCGACCTTCCGGGCGGGAGACATCCTCCTGGAGGCGGGCCTTCACCCCTCGGTGGTGACCTTTCCGCCGGGCGAAGACCCCGACACCCTGGTCCGGAAGGAGGGTCCGGAGGCGCTTCAGGCCTACCTGGACGACGCCGTGGACGTGCTGGACCGGAAGTTCCAGATTCTGGACGAGCGCGGGTATTTCTCCGGCATCGACCGGCTCCGGGCCGCCGTGGATCGACTGCTCCCGACGCTCCGCGCCGTCGCCGACCCCA
>CAKZOQ010000277.1 GCA_937136445.1 uncultured Gemmatimonadota bacterium | reverse complement strand
CCCGGGCGATCCGTCCGTCCTCCACGGCGCGGAGCACCTTGGCCTGGGTCATCAGGCTCATGTCCCCCACCTCATCCAGGAACAGCGTCCCGCCGTCGGCCCGCTGGAAGTATCCCTTCCGGGAGCGGTGGGCTCCGGAGAAGGCACCTCGCTCGTGCCCGAAGAGCTCGCTCTCCACCAGGCTCTCGGGGATCGCGGCGCAGTTCACCGGGACGAAGGGTGCGTCGGAGGCCGCGCCCAGGCGATGGATGGCCCGGGCCACTTTCTCCTTTCCGCTCCCGCTCTCCCCCACCACCAGGACCCTCGCCGAGGTGGCCGCCGCCCGGTCGATGGAGCGGAACACCTCGACCATCGACGGACTCCCGCCGATCATCCCGTAGCGTCCGAGGGTGTCCACGTCCGTGACCTTCCGGCGCCCGGAGGCCGCCAGCGCCTGGCGTACGGAGGCGAGGGCCTGCCGGCTGTCGATGGGCTTCTCCAGGAAGTCGAAGGCACCCAGCTTCATGGTGTCCACGGCGCGTGCCACCGAACCCTTCCCGCTGACGATGAGGACGGCGACTCCGGCGTGGTCGTCCGCCATGTGGGCCAGAAGGTCCAGACCCGACACCCTGGGAAGCTCGAGGTCCAGGAGCACCAGGTCGATCTCCTCCCGGTCGAGGACCTCGCTGGCCACCTTGCCGTCGGCGGCCTCCAGCACCCGGAATCCGGCGTGTTCGAGGTGCTCGCGCAACGCCTCGCGGACGTAGGGGTCGTCGTCCACGACCAGGATGCGGGCGCTCTGGGCGGTGTTCATGAACCGACGGCTCGGGGCGGGGGGCAGGCGGGGAAGGCCATGCTGACCACGGTTCCGACGCCGCGTTCGGACTCGATCTCCAGGGTGGCTCGATGCGTTTCGGCGATCTCCCGGACCAGGGTCAGCCCGATCCCCCACCCACCCTCGCGGGTGGAGAAGCCGGGGGTGAAGATGAGGTTGATGGCCTGCCGCGGCGACAGGTCCGCGGCGGGAAATCTCCGAAACTTGCTCCGCGGTGGAGAGGCCGGGGTGGAACATCCGGTCCCGCGCCTCCGGGGTGAGGCCGGTCCCGGTGTCGCGCACCTCCACGACAACCCGCCCCAGCTCCGCTCCGCCCCCGTGCGCCGACGCCCGAAGGACCACCGTCAGCACGCCGCCGTCGGGCATGGCGTCCACCGCGTTGGCAACGAGGTTGCCCACCGCCGATTCGACCTGTTCGGCGTCCCCCGGAATCCACGCGGGTCCGTCGGACACCCGGGCGCTCAGCTCCACGTCCGTGGGGAGCTCCCGCACCAGGCGATCGGCCATCCGAGCCACCACCGGATGGAGGTCTACGGGCTCCAGGTCGGGCCCGTCGGGGCTGGTGAGCTTGAGGAAGTTGGATGTGAGGAGGCGGACGTGCTCCACCCGGGCCTCGATACGGTCCGAGTACCGGTCGAGGTCCGGGGCCACCTCCGGCGCCCGGTCCCGGTACTCGACCTGCAGCCGTTGCAGCGTCAGGAGGATGCTGGTCAACGGGTTCTTGACGTCGTGGGCGACGCGACGGGCCACCAGTGGCCAGGTCTTGGCCCGCTCGGCCTCCCGGGACACCTCCACCGAGCGGTCCCGCACCAGCCAGAGGAGGGGACCCGGCCCGTCGATGCGGGTCAGGACCAGGTCGGCGGCGGGTCCAGCCCTCGCCGATCCCCGCGCCTGGAGGACCTTACGATCCGGATCGGCGTCCAGCGGGCCGCCCATCGCCTCCAGCACGGGATGGCCCCGGGCCGTCGACCAGAGCACGCGACCCCGTCCATCTACGAGCCCGAGGACCGATGGGTCCGCAGCGGCCAGGGCCCGGAGAAGGGAGCGACGGGTCTGCCCGCTTCGCCGTCGCCT
>CAKZOQ010000276.1 GCA_937136445.1 uncultured Gemmatimonadota bacterium | reverse complement strand
AGCCAGCCGTCCGCCGGAGCCTCCGCAGTCGCCTCGTGCGCGGCTACGGATTGCCACCACAACGACAATCGGAATTGCACGGCCGATGAGATCCAGGTGACCATGGAGGGCGGAACGCCCACCTGTGGCACCTACACCACGGAGACGCCCAAGGCGCGTCCGTAGTGTCGGCGTAGCATTCCAGCCGGACCGACGCGGGGTCGTTCCCTTTCCAGGGGGCGGCCCCGTTCGTCGTTGACAGGGGTAGCGTGAGGGGGCTACTCTCCTGCCAGGTGAGAATGAGTTTCAATCCGGTACCCATGGCGCCTTCCTCCTCCTCGGGGTCCACCCCCCACGCCCTTCCCGACTCCCGGGCCTCCACATCCGCGACGGTGGATGCGGCGGGTCGCCTGGTGTTGCGGGTGCTGGATCGGGAGGAAGACCACGCCCGCCCCTTCCTGGCGCGACGCGCGGAGCACGCGGTACGGCGACTTCCGGAGGGGCCGGAGCGCCGTCATCTGGGTCATGTGCTGCGCGCGGCCCTCACCCTGGATGCCGATGTCGACCACCGGACGCTGGCGCTGGTGGCGTGGGCAGGGCACCTCGAGAGCCGGGGCCTCCTGGACTGGGCCGGCACCGTCTACGCCCGGGCCCGCGCCTTCCACCCCGACGACCCCGAGCTTACCCTCCACGCCGCCCGGGTGGCCCGGAAGCTGGGGGACGTGGAGGCCGCCCGGACCCTCTACCGTCGGGTGGAGCGGCTGGACGACCCCTCCGGCCGGCTGGCCCGCATGGCCGGGATCGGGCAGGCGCTCCTCACCGTCGAGCCCCGCGCCGCCCTGGCCCGTTCCCTCCGCAGCGCCGTCCGCGCCGGCGATGCCGAAGCCGCCGCGGTCGCCCAGGAGGCCCGCGCCGCCCTCCGGCGGGACGCCGGAGAGCTCGACGGTGCCCTCCGGGACTACCTGGGCGCCGCGGTGCGGTACGGGCACCGGGCGGACCGGGGTCGGGTGGGGCACGAGGCGGCGGACATGCTCCTCGCCGCCCGGGACCCGCTGGCGGCGCGGGAGCTCCTGTTGGCCACCGTGGAGGTGGCCCATCCCGCCCAGGCCGAGCGAGCCCGGGCCCGGCTCCTCGGCATCGCCCGTACCGTCGGCGACGATCTGGGCCAGCGGCGGTGGGCCGAGGGCCACAGCCCGAGCCTCGTCTCCCTCTCCCTGGGTCCTGGGCGGGAGCGAGCCGGACCCTCCCGCGCCGCCCTCGTACGGCGAGCCCTGGAGCGACTCCGGAGCCTCTGACCGAGCCTGCCATCCGGAGCCTCCGACCCGGGCCGCTGGCCCCGCCCGCCCGCCCGTCGTATATTGATGGTGCGGTACGAAGGGCTCCGTTATTGAGCCAACACTACAGAAGCCGGGACTGACTCCTGAGCTGGACGCCACGCCCCTCCGGGGGAAGGCGGAAGGCGCGGGGAGGTCACCAACAATTCTTCCCGGGCTTCAATAATTCCCCTTCGGATCGCCAGGGGCCGCCCTCCTCCTCGTGGGGAGTGGCGGCCTTTGTCAATCCGGCCTACCACCCCACCCGGCCCCACCGACGCCGCGCTGTACGGGCGCCGTCTCAGCCCCCCAGCCTCGCCCGGTCCACCTCGGCGGCGATCCGCCCGAAGCCCGGCCACCAGGGATCCTGAACCAGGCGGTCCAGCAGCTCCAGGGCGGCCGCCGTGTCGCCCTGGACCACCCGCTGGTTGGCGATGCCGTACCCGACCGTCTCCAGCCGGTAGGGCGCGTCCTCCGCCAGGAGCTCGGACTCGTCGAGGACGCCCTTCTTCCACAGGAGGGCGTCGTAGTAGGCCCGGTTCACCTCCACCGGGAGGTCGGTGGCGAGCTCGCTCAGGAGGGTCTGCGCGGCGTCGGCGCGTCCCGCACGCCCCAGAGCCCGGACGGCCCACTCGGTCATGGCCACCCGGGACTCGGGGTCGTCGGCGTTCTCCGAGCAGCTGCGGAAGTCCTCCGCCTCCGCAGCCTGGGCCGCCTCGTCGCCAGCCATGGCGAGACAGCGGAGGTATTCGTCGGCGGCGTCCTCGAAGCGTCCAGCCAGGAAGTAGGCGAGGCCCAGGTGATAGGACACGTCCCAGTTCAGGGGCGCCAGATCCCGGGCCCGCTCCAGGTCCGCCACCGCGGCGTCGAAGTCCCGCAGCGAGATGTAGCGGTGACCCCGGAAGCGGGGCGGCCGCCAGTCCTCCGGCGCCTGCTCCATCGCCTGGGTGTAGATCTCCATGGCCTCCCGGTAGCGCCAGTGGTTCCGACGGACCCGCCCCGCCTCGATGAGGAGATCCAGGTCGTCGGGGTTCGCGGCGCGTGCGGAGTCGGCGGCGGCGATCTCTCCGGCGGTGTCCACCTGGGCATACAGGGTCTCACCCATGAGGGAGGTGGTCTGGGGCCGGGCGGAGTCCAGGAGGAGGGCAGGGGAGGTCGCCTCCGGCTGGGTCGGAGGCTCGGGGGAGGCGTCCGGCGACTCCCCGCATCCAGCCAGGAGCACGGCTCCGACGAGGAGGGCGAGGAAGGTCGAGGGGCGGGGACGGGACATGAGGCCTCCGAGGTGGTGGTGGGCAGGGCTGGACGCTAGGTGTCCGGCTCCGCATCCGGCAAGAGGGAGGGATGGGACGCCCGGATCTGCCTGCGGCCCCCGGGGTAGCCCGCCATCCCCCACCCGACGCCTCCACCCCCCCGTCCATGCCCACCGTCCGCGCCACCCGCCGCGTCCACTTCAGCTCGGCCCACCGACTGTACCGTCCGGACTGGTCCGAGGAGCGGAACCAGGAGGTCTTCGGCGACTGCTCCAACCCCGAGTGGCACGGTCACAACTACGAGTTGTACGTGACCGTGGAAGGCCCCGTCGATCCCGAGACGGGGTACGTCATGGACCTCAAGCTGCTCAAGCAGGCGCTGAACGAACGGGTGGTGGACGACGTGGACCATCGGAACCTGAACACCCAGGTCTCGTGGATGGAGGGGGTGAATCCCACCACCGAGAACTTCGTGGTGGCCATCTGGCGGCGCCTGGAGGACCACCTGCCGGAGGGTGTTGGCCTGGCGGGGATCCGTCTGGAAGAGACCGCGCGCAATTCCGTCGAATATTTCGGAGACTAGAGGAGAATCCGTGAGCCCCGATTCCGAGCCCCAGACCGAGGTGGACCTCTCGGACGTATCCTACGAGGCGTTGGTGGCGGAGATGATCCGCCGCAACGGGGACGACCCGGAGCGTGAGGGAATGCTCAAGACACCGGAGCGAGTGAAGAAGGCCATGGCCTTCCTCACCTCCGGATACGACCGGGCACCCGCCGACGCCATCGGCGACGCCCTCTTCACGGAAACCCACCGCAACATGGTGCTGGTGAAGGACATCGAGCTGTACTCCCTCTGCGAGCACCACCTCCTCCCCTTCTTCGGGAAGGCCCACGTGGCCTACATCCCCGACGGGCGGATCATGGGGCTCTCCAAGGCGGCGCGACTGGTGGAGGTGTTCAGCCGGCGCTTCCAGGTCCAGGAGCGTCTCACCGAGCAGATCGCCCAGGCCGTCTGGGACACCATCCAGCCCCAGGGCGTGGCGGTGGTGGTGGAGGCGTACCACCTGTGCATGATGATGCGGGGCGTCCAGAAGCAGAACTCCAAGACGGTGACCTCGGCCATGCGGGGCAGCTTCCTGGAAGACCCCCGGACACGGGACGAATTCCTTCGCCTCACCACCAGCGACCACCGGCCGCTCTCGTGAGCGACGACGCGCTGCGGGGGCAGGTGGCGCTGGTCACCGGGGCGAGCCGGGGCATCGGTGCCGCGGTGGCCCGGAGGTTGGCCGAGTCCGGGGCCTCGGTGTGGCTGGCCGCCCGTTCGGCGGAGGCGCTGCGGACGCTGGCCGGCGAGGTCGGTGGGACCGCCCTCCCCATGGACCTCTCCGACGACACCTCGGTCTGGAGCGCGGTGGACCGCCTGCGGGACGAGGTGGGTGGACCCCCGGACATCGTCGTGAACGCGGCGGGCGTCTTCAGCGTGGCGGCCGGGGCGGAGGTGACGGTGAAGGACTTCGACCGGAACCTGGACGTGAACCTCCGGGGCGCCTTCCTGGTGGTGCGCTCCCTGCTGCCGGACCTGCTGGAGGCCGGGCGCGGTCTGGTGGTGAACGTGGGCTCCGTGGCGGGACGTCGGGCCTATCCCGGAAATGCCGCCTACTCGGCGTCCAAGTATGGCCTTCGTGGCTTCCACGAGGTCCTGGGCGAGGAGCTGCGAGGCACGGGGGTGCGAGCCACCCTCCTGGAGCCCGCCGCCACGGACACTTCCATCTGGGATCCCATGGACCCCGACACCGACCCCCACCTCCCCGACCGGGACGAGATGCTCCGGGCGGAGGACGTTGCGGAGGTCGTCCACTTCCTGGCGACGCGTCCCGCCAACGTGCGTGTGCCCGTCCTCTCTCTCGAGCACGCCTGAGGGCCCGATCCGCATGAACTCCTCCGCTGACGTCTCGGGGTTCGCCTACACGGTGAGCGCTCAGGCCCACTACGACGCCGCCCACTACCTGGAGCACTACGAGGGCAAGTGCAGCAGGGTGCACGGCCATCGCTACGTGGTGGAGGCGGCCGTTCAGGCCACCGAACTCGACGAGTCGGGCATCGCCTTCGACTTCACCGACCTCAAGAGGGCGCTCCGGGAGCTGGCGGACCGTCTGGACCACGAACTCCTCAACGACCTGCCGGAGTTCGCCGAGCTCGAGACCTCGGCGGAGAACCAGGCGCGCTGGTTCTACGAGGAGCTCCAGGCACGCCTCCCCGAGGAGCTGGCCGACGGGCTCCTCTACGCCCGCATCTGGGAGACGCCGAACCAGTGGGCCCAGTACGGGCCCGCCGGGGCGCCCCTTCCGTCGCCCGCCTCCCCGGGCGTGTGAGGAGATGATCTCGGCCTCCCGGGTCGGCTGACGTGCACCTTCTGGCCACCGACCGGCTGACCTGCCCCCGGTGCGGGCCGGAGTTCGGACTCATCCTCCTGGCCCACCAGACCGTGGGAGAGCGTCGGGTGCTGGAGGCAGAGCTGGGGTGTGCGAACTGCCGGGACCGCTTCCCGGTCCGGGGCGGCTTCGGCGACCTCCGGGCTCCGCCCCGGGGGGACCTCCCACCGAGCCGCATGCCCTCCGGAGGGGCTCCCGACGAGGCTGCCACGCCCGACGGGGTAGCGGACGACGTGGGCGAAGGACCCGGCCCGGCGGAGCGCTACCAGGCGCTGCTGAACCTCGTGCAGGGTCCGGGGCTGGTGGCGATGGTGGGCGCGTCGGCCCGCTGGGCCCCGGCGCTGGCCGACCGGGTGGAGGACGTGGAGGTCTTCGCCGTGGATGC
>CAKZOQ010000275.1 GCA_937136445.1 uncultured Gemmatimonadota bacterium | reverse complement strand
TCTTCTATTCGGCGGTGGCCTTCCTCTTCGGGATGGGCATCGCGAGTGGGATGGGGTGGACCCAATCATCCCACGCCATGCCCACCCTCACCGAGGCTCCGCAGGTCTCCGACGCGGCGGTCCGCCCGGCGAAGGACCTGAGCGATGCCTTCGTGAACCTGGCGGATGTGGTGACGCCCGGCGTGGTCCGGATCGAGACCACCCGACCTGCCCGCACCGCTTCCGGCCAGGGCGTCCCCGACGCCTTCCGTCGGTTCTTCGACATCCCGGAGGGGGAGACCCCCCAGAATGGTCCGCCGGAGAGCTCCGTGAGCGGGGGCTCGGGCTTCATCGTCTCCGACGACGGCTACATCCTCACCAACAACCACGTGGTGGAGGGAGCCGAAGAGGTCCGGGTGTACCTGGCGGATCGCCGCTACTTCATCGCGGAGATCGTGGGTACCGACCCCTTCACCGACGTGGCGGTGATCAAGATCAACGCCGGAGAGCCCCTGCAGAGCATGAGTCTGGGGGACTCGGACGACGTTTCGGTGGGGGAGTGGATCCTGGCCATCGGGAACCCGGGCTTCGGCGCCTCCACCCAGCTCGACTACACCGTGACCGCAGGGATCGTCAGCGCCCGGGGACGTGGTCTGGGTCTGCTGAACCGGGACCTGTCCCAGGATCGCCGCTACGGCCCGGGCGCCGCCGGGTTCGCCATCGAGGACTTCATCCAGACCGACGCGGTCATCAACCCCGGCAACTCCGGCGGACCCATGGTGAACCTCGACGGCCAGGTGGTGGGCATCAATTCGGCCATCGCCTCGGCGACGGGCTACTACCAGGGCTACGGCTTCGCCATCCCCATGAACCTGGCCCGACGGGTCATGGAGGATCTCATCGAGTTCGGCATGGTCCAGCGGCCGCGCATCGGGGTCCAGATCCAGGACGTCGCCGCAGAGGACGCGGAAGCCTACGGTCTTCCCACCGTCTCGGGCGTGCTCGTCCAGGACGTGCAGGAGGGCGGTCCCGCCGAGGGCGTGCTGGAATCCGAGGATGTCATCGTGTCGCTGGAGGGTGAGCCGGTGGGCTACACCGCCGAGCTCCAGGCCAAGATCGCCGAGCAGCGCCCCGGCGACCGCGTAACGCTGGGCGTCTACCGCGGCGGGCAGCGCCGTGAGGTGACGGTCCGCCTGGACGAGGCACCCATCCAGGAGCAGGAGCCCGCCGTGGCCGAGAGCAGCGTCATGGCCGAAGAGCGGCTGGGCTTCAACGTGGAGCCCCTCACCGAGGAGGGCGCCGCCCAGCTCGGCTACGACGAGGCAGAGGGCGTCGTCATCAGCGACGTGGCCCGGGGCAGCGCCGCGGCCCGCAGAGGGCTGGGCGCCTACACCGGCTGGCGGCTCACCCGGGTGAACGAGACGCAGGTGAGTTCGCCGTCGGACGTCCGACAGGCGCTGGACGGAGTGGGTGCGGACGAGATCGTCTCGCTCCACGTGAGCTTCGTGGACGGGACCTCGGCGGTGGTCAACATCCGCATGCCGGATTGATTTTCCGGCGGGTCCGGAGCGATCCGGCCCGTTCGAGTCCGAGGAGGCGTGGTCGGTCCGAAGGGTCGGCCACGCCTCCTGCGGCCCGCCCCGTACCTCCCCCCAAGACCGCTCCGGCCTTCGCACGGCGTTGAATCCCCCTTTCGCCAGGGTTTATTTTTCGTGGGACCCGGTCCTGCGAAAGTGGCGGAATTGGTAGACGCGCGGGATTTAGGATCCCGTGGCCTCGTGCCGTGGGGGTTCGAGTCCCCCCTTTCGCATCGAGTGCCCGGCGCCGCCCGGGCGCCACTCTCTCCTCCCACGAACAACCCCATGAGCATCGATTCATCCGTCCTCGACATCGCCGTCGAGGATCAGGAGCGCTGGCGCCGGCGCATGAGCGTCACCATCCCCGCCTCCGTCGTGAAGGAGGAGGAGGAGCGGGTGGCCCAGACCCTGGCGTCCCGCATGAATCTCAAGGGGTTCCGGAAGGGGAAGGTCCCCACCTCCGTCGTCGAATCGCGCTTCGGGGCCGCCCTCCGACGGGAGACCATGGATCGGCTGATCCAGGACGCCTATCAGGAGGCGCTGGAAGCCCGGGAGCTCCGCCCCATCAGCGAGGGTGAGCTGGACGAGATCGTCTACGAGCCCGATACGGGATCGGACCTGGTCTTCTCCATCAGCTTCGACGTGGAGCCCACCTTCAGCCTCGATCGGCTGGGTGGCTTCGCCGTGGAGCGCCCTTCGCCCACCATCACCGACGAGCACGTGGACGAGACGCTGGACCGGGTCCGGGAGCAGAATGGCGCCTGGATGCCTGCCGAGGACGGCCTGGCCATCGACAAGGACCTGGTCTCCGTGCGCATCCGCCGCCTCGACGACGGGGACGGCGGGGAGGAGGACGAGGGCCGCGAGTACGAGTTCGCCCTGGGCCAGGGCGACGCCCTTCCGGACATCGAGTCGGCCATCAAGGAGCTCGAGGTGGGGGGCTCGGTGGAGACCACGGTCACCTTCCCGGACGACTTTCCCAACGAGGAGCGTCGGGGGGAGGAGGAGCGGGTGGAGATCCAGCTCCTGGGGCGGAAGGTCATGGAACTCCCGGAGCTCGACGACGATTTCGCCCGGCAGGTCGGTGAGTTCGAGACGCTGGACGAGCTCCGCGACGCCATCCGGTCGGACCTGGCGGCGGACGCCGCGCAGCAGGCCGAGCAGATCGTGCGACGCCGGCTCCTGGACTTCGTGGTGGAGGCCAACCCCTTCGAGGTTCCCCGCTCCATGGTGGACCGCTACGTAGAGACGGTCCTGGAGGAGCAGAAGGAGCGCTTCTCCGAGCAACGCCTGGCGGAGCTGAAGGAGGAGGTTCGTCCGGATGCCGAGCGGTCGGTGCAGCGCATCATGGTCATCGAGCACATCGCGGCGGCCCACGACCTCCAGGCCACCGAAGACGACCTGGACGAGCGCATCGAGGCCATCGCCGAGCGCAACGACACCACGGCGGCCCAGGTCTACGCCGGGCTCCAGAAGTCCGGCCGGCTCCAGCAGCTCGAGCGGGAGCTCACCGAACAGAAGGTTTTCGACTTCCTGAAGGATCAATCCGACATCACGGACGCCCCGGCGGCCTGACGCCGACCGGAGCCCCAGCCCTCGCGACGGACGACCCAACGAATGTCCACCTACCCCCCCTATGTGATCGAGCGGACGAGCCGCGGCGAGCGGAGCTACGACATCTACAGTCGGCTCCTCATGGATCGCATCGTCTTCCTCGGCAGCGGGATCAACGATCAGGTCGCCAACAACGTGGTGGCCCAGCTCCTGTTTCTGGAGGCGGACGACCCCGAGCGGGACATCTTCATGTACATCAACTCCCCGGGCGGGAGCGTGTACGCGGGGATGGCCATCTACGACACCATGCAGCACCTCCGCGCTCCGGTGAACACCTTCTGCGTCGGGATGGCGGCCTCCATGGGCGCCGTCCTCCTGACGGCGGGGGAGCCCGGGAAGCGGAACTGCCTGCCCAACTCCCGGATCATGATCCACCAGCCCTCCGGCGGCTCCCGGGGTACGGCGGCGGACATCGAGATCCAGGCCAACGAGATCCTGGACATCCGCAAGCGCCTCAACCGGATCCTCGCCGAGCACACCGGCCAATCGGTGGAGAAGATCGCGGACGACGTGGACCGGGACCGCTTCATGAGCCCCGACGAGGCCCTGGAGTACGGCCTCATCGACACGGTCCTCGAAGGTCCGGTGCCCACCACCGGGAAGCCGGCCGACTCGGACCATCCGGACGACGACGGCGACGACGAGTGACCCCAACGCCCAGGACGGCCTCCAGCCTGTGAGGATCCCATGACCAGCGACAAACACCTACGGTGCAGCTTCTGCGGGAAGTCCAAGGAGAGCGTCAAGAAGTTCATCTCCGGACCGAACGTCTACATCTGCAACGAGTGCATCTCGCTCTGCAACGAGATCCTGGCGGAGGAGGAGGAGCGGGAGGCCAACGAATCGGCCGTCCCGGCCCCCACCCCGGAGGAGATCAAGACGACCCTGGACGAGTACGTCATCGGTCAGGAGGAGGCCAAGCGCGCGCTTGCCGTCTCCGTCTACAACCACTACAAGCGGGTGAACCACCAGGGCGTGCTGGAGGACGTGGAGATCGACAAGGCCAACGTCCTCCTCGTGGGCTCCACCGGAGTCGGGAAGACGCTCCTGGCCCAGACGCTGGCCCGCACCCTCCAGGTCCCCTTCACCATCGCCGACGCCACGACCCTCACCGAGGCGGGCTACGTGGGCGAGGACGTGGAGAACATCCTCGTCCGGCTCCTGCAGGCCGCCGACTTCAACGTGGCGGAGTGTGAGCGGGGCATCGTCTACATCGACGAGGTGGACAAGGTCGCCCGGAAGTCGGAGAACCCCAGCATCACCCGGGACGTCTCCGGGGAGGGTGTCCAGCAGGCGCTCCTGAAGATCCTGGAAGGCACGGTGGCCTCGGTGCCGCCCCAGGGGGGGCGGAAGCACCCGCAGCAGGAATACATCCAGATCGACACCCGCAACATCCTCTTCATCTGCGGCGGAGCTTTCGACGGCCTGGAGAAGATCGTCGAAGCGCGCATCGGCAAGCGCCGCATCGGTTTCGCCGGCGAGTCCGGGGACCATCACGAGGAGATGCTGAAGAACCTGGAGCCCGAGGATCTGCAGCGGTACGGCCTCATCCCCGAGCTGGTGGGCCGGATGCCGGTGACGGTCCACCTGGACAACCTGGACGAGGAGGCGCTGGTCCGCATCCTCCAGGAGCCCAAGAACGCCCTGGTCAAGCAGTACACCAAGATGTTCGAGCTGGAGGGCATCGGCCTGACCTTCGACAAGGAGGCCATCAACGCCATCGCCGCCAAGACGCTGGATCGGGGCACGGGCGCCCGTGGGCTCCGCTCCATCCTCGAGGACATCATGCGCGACGTCATGTTCGAGCTCCCCTCCCGGACGGACGTGCGCGAGGTCGTCATCACGCCGGAGTGCGTGGAGCGTGGCGTGGCACCCCTCCTCGTGCTGCACCCGGAAGAGCGGAAGCTGGAGGCGTAGCCCTCCATGGCGAGACTGGTCCGGGCGGACGACAGCTTCGAGGTCCCGGATCGCCTCCCGACCATCGCCCTGCGCGACCTGGTCTTCTTTCCCTACATGGTGCTCCCCCTCCTCATCGGGCGGCCCGCCTCGGTGGCCACCCTCCAGGCCGCCCGAGAGGACCCGGAGGGCCTTCTTCTGCTGGTCACCCAGCGCGAGCCCGACACCGACGACCCCACCATGGACGACCTGTACCCGGTGGGATGCGTCGCCCGGGTCGTCCAGGTCTCCCACCTCCCCGACGGCACGGCGCGGGTGGTGCTGGAGGGTCTGGGACGGTCTCGCCTGACGAAGCTCCACCGGGCGGGCGACGGGCTGGAAGGCGACCTCACCCTGTTGGTCCCTCGGGAGACCGAGGTCCCCCGAGGCTCGGGCTCGAGCCAGAAGGAGCTCGAGCGGACCGCCCGCTCCGTGGTGGACCGCTACGGACAGTACGCTCGGCTCCATCCCCGCATCCCCGAGGAGCTCCCCACCGTGCTGTCTGCCGAAGGGGATCGGGTGCGGCTGGCCCACCTGGTGGCGGGCCACCTGCTGGTCCCGGCCTTCGAGAAGCAGGCGGTGCTGGAGACGGTGGCTCCGGCGGAGCAGCTCGACGAGCTGGACCGCCTCCTGGAGCGGGAGCTGGAGGTCATGCGCATCGAATCCAAGCTCGATCGCCAGATCCAGCTCGGGCTCCCCGGGGAGGACGACGAGGGACCGAATTTCGGGGCCGGGCTACGCACCATCCATCGGGAGTCCGCCGAAGGGAAGGAGGAGTGGCGCGAGGTCGAGGACAAGATCCGCTCCGCCGACCTCCCCTCCGAGGTTCGCGAGCGGGCCGACAAGGAGGTGGCCCGCCTCCGTCGCCTGAACCCGGTGGCCCCCGAGGCCGCCGTCATCCGCACCTACCTGGACTGGATCGTCACCCTCCCCTGGGCCGCCCGCTCCGACGACAACCTGGACGTGGGTCACGCGAGCCGGGTACTGGAGGAGCGCCACTTCGGCCTCCACGAGGTGAAGGAGCGGATCCTGGACCATGTGGCGGTCCTGTCGCTGGTCCGGGAGATCCGCGGACCGATCCTCTGCCTGGTGGGCCCACCCGGGGTGGGCAAGACCTCGTTGGGCCGCAGCATCGCCGAGGCGCTGGACCGTGCCTTCGTGCGGGTGAGCCTCGGTGGGGTTCGCGACGAAGCGGAGATCCGCGGGCACCGTCGGACCTACGTCGGCGCCATGCCGGGGCGGATCCTGCAGGGGATGCGCCGCTCCGGGACGCGCAACCCGGTGGTGCTCCTGGACGAGGTGGACAAGCTGGCCCAGGACTTCCACGGCGACCCCGGGGCGGCCCTCCTGGAGGTGCTGGACCCGGAGCAGAACCGGAGCTTCACCGACCATTACCTGGAGCTGGACTTCGATCTCTCGAGCGTCCTCTTCGTGGCCACCGCCAACACCCTCTCCGGCATCCCGGAGCCCCTCCGGGACCGGATGGAGGTCATCCGACTCCCTGGCTACCTGGACACCGAAAAGCGGGAGATCGCTACCCGGCACCTGTGGCCCCGGCAGGCGACACGGCACGGGCTGGACGCCGCGGAGGTGGCGCTGGAACCCGACGCGGTCGCCGCCGTCATCGACTCCTGGACCCGCGAGGCGGGGGTGCGGGAGCTGGACCAACGGCTCTCCCGCATCGCCCGGAAGGTGGCCCGGACGGTGGCCCAGGGCGACACGGCCCCGGAGCGGGTGGGCCCCGACGACCTCAAGGAGCTCCTGGGTCCGCCCAGCTACCACCCCCCGGAACGGGACCCCACCAGCCGCCGCGTGGGGATCGCGAACGGCCTGGCCTGGACCGCCGCAGGCGGTGAGGTCCTGGACGTGGAGGTGGCCATCCTTCCGGGAAGCGGGAGTCTGCGCCTCACCGGTACCCTGGGGGAGGTCATGAAGGAGTCGGCCCACGCGGCCATGACCTATGCCCGCTCCCGCTGGAAGCCGCTGGGCCTCACCCCCGACTTCCACGAGCAGATCGACATCCACATCCACATCCCCGAGGGCGCCACCCCCAAGGACGGTCCTTCGGCGGGGATCACCATGGCGGTGGCCCTCATCTCCGCCCTCACCGAGACTCCCACCCGGGCCGACGTGGCCCTCACCGGCGAGATCACCCTCCGGGGCCGGGTCCTGGGTGTGGGTGGGGTGAAGGAGAAGGCCGTCGCCGCCCTCCGAGGTGGGATCCGCGACATGATCCTGCCGGCCGGCAACGTCCACGATCTGGAGCTGCTCCCCGAGGAGGTCCGGGAGGGGCTCGACTTCGTCCTGGTGCGAAGCATGGACGAGGTCATGAACGAAGCCCTGGTCCGGAGTCCCCTCCAGCTCGGCCCCGCCGACGAGGCCCAGGCGGCCGGGCGTCGAGCGAGGGAGCTGGGCGGGGCGGACCTCGGCGGCACTCAGCCCCATGCCTGAGGTGGTCCCATGAAGATCCACGAGGTGGAGTACGCCGGAACCATCGCCGCCCCCAACGGCGAAGCCCCCGGCCGGCTTCCGCAGATCGCCTTCTCGGGACGCTCCAACGTCGGGAAGTCCTCCCTCATCAACACCGTGCTGGGGCGGACCCGGAGCAAGATCGCCCGCGTCTCCCAGACACCGGGAAAGACCCGGGCCATCAACTTCTTCCGGGTGGACGGGACCTTCTTCCTGGTGGACCTGCCAGGCTACGGCTACGCCCGCGTCCCCGACGCCATGCGCGCCGAATGGCGCAGGCTCATGGAGTGGTACCTCGGCGAGTCCGGCCTCGTGGACGGGGTGGTGCACCTGGTGGACGCCCGACGGGCCCCCACCGACGACGACGTCCAGATGGTGGACTACCTGGCCCGCCTGGGCCTGCCGACGCTGGTGGTCCTCACCAAGATGGACAAGCTCAAGCGGAGCCAGCGGGCGGCGGCCGTCACGCGCGCCCGGGACGCGCTCGGCGTGGAAGAGGAGCAGCTCCTGCCCTTCTCCGCCAAGACGGGCGAGGGGAGGAACGAGCTCCTGCAGGCGCTGGACGGCCTGCTGGAGGCGGCCTCGTGATTCCCCGCCCTGCTCTCCTCCTGGCCCTCCTGGCGGCATCCTCCCTGGCCCTCGG
>CAKZOQ010000274.1 GCA_937136445.1 uncultured Gemmatimonadota bacterium | reverse complement strand
CGATGACCACGCCCGAGACGCGCTCCTTTCGAACCCTGGTCGGTCTGACCGCAGGAGCCCTCGTGCTCACCGGCAGCGCCTGCGCTCATGTGAGCCAGGAAGATCTGGACGGTCGGCTGAGCGACCTCCGCACCGACATGACGGAGCAGATGGACGCCGGCGACCAGCAGACACGCGATGAGCTGAGCGGCCGCATGGCCGATCTCGAGTCCCGCATGGACGCCCTGCGTACGGACCTCCAGGCGCTGGAGGAAGAGTTCGACATGACGGTGCAGGAGCTGGAGACGGCTCTCCGCTTCGATGTCCCCGTCTACTTCGGCTTCGACGAGGACGAGGTGGCAGCGGACGACCATGAGGCCCTGAACCGATTCGCTTCGGTGGTCCAGGAGTACTACCCGGAGGCCCACGTGACGGTGGAAGGCTTCACCGACCCCTCCGGCAGTGCGGCATACAACGAGCGCCTGGGGATGCGGCGTGCCGAGTCCGTGCGGGCCCACCTGCTTGACATGGGTCTCCCGGATGAGCGGGTGCGAGCCGTGAGCTACGGCGAGGACACCTCCCGCCTTGTGGTTCCCGACTCCGAAGGTCCGGGCACGGCGGGCTGGCAGAACCGTCGGGTCGTCCTGGTCATCGACCACGACGGAAGCCTGCGGCCCTCCGCCACGGTGACGGAGGACGGCGCTACCTGAGCGCCTGAAGGCTTCGGACTCCGCGCCCCTTCCTGATACCGGGAGGGGCGCGGCCGTGGCCTTGCCCTTCGTGGACCGCACGGGCGGTCCGCACGGTTCTGGAACGCCTCCAGCTCCCGCACCCGGTCCCCGGGCGCGGGAGCGCTCGTCGTTCGTCCCCGCCTTCTCTTCCGCGCTCGGACTCCGGGTACCAGCGTCCCGCCCGGGCACGACAGGCGAACTCCCGACCCCGCCGACGGTATAGAGCCCACGTCGTCGCTCCACCGCCGTTTCTTCCACCCGCTCGGAGCCCGTGGCCACCTCCACCCCCACCGCCGAATTCGTCCCGGAGCCCGAGCCTCTACCGCAGGTGCGGATCCTCGTCGCCGACGACGACGCCGTCGGCAGGACCATGGTCTCGGCGCAGCTCCGGAAGCAGGGCCACGAGGTCTCCGACGTCGCCGACGGCGACGCCGCCTGGAAGCTCCTCGCCGACGAGAACGAACCCAGCCTGGCCATCCTCGACTGGATGATGCCCGGGTTGAGCGGCATCGAGCTCTGCCGTCGGATCCGGGAGCGGGAGGACGGGGCGTCCACCTACGTCATCATGCTCACCTCCCGGGACGAGAAGACCGACCTTCTCGAGGCGCTGGAGTCCGGAGCCGACGACTACATCACCAAGCCTTTCGATCCCGGCGAGCTTCGCGCTCGGGTGCAGGTCGGGCTGCGGGTGATGGGGCTACAGCTCCGTCTCCGGGACCGGGTGGTGGAGCTCGAGGAGACGCTGCGGCAGGTCCAGGAGCTCCAGAACCTCCTGCCCATCTGCGCCTACTGCCGGCAGGTACGGGACGACGGCGACTACTGGCACGATCTCGAGGACTACCTTTCCCGCCACGGTGAGGTGCGCTTCAGCCACGGCATCTGTCCGGCCTGCGCCGAGGAGCACTTCGGCTAGTGTCGTGTCGACCCATCCGACGCGACGCACGACGTCTCCCCACCCCTACTCCCGACATCGAATCCTCATGGCCAAGACCAGCTCCTTCGACATCTCCACCGGCGTGGACCTTCAGGAGGTCGACAACGCGGTGAACAAGGCGCGGAAGGAGATCGCCAACCGCTACGACTTCAAGGGGACCGACTGCTCGTTGGAGTTCGATCGCGAGCAGGCGACCGTCTTCCTCGACGCCGACGACGCCTACCGGCTACAGGCCCTCCACCAGGTCCTCCGGGAGAAGCTCGCCCGCCGAAAGGTCCCCCTGAAGAACCTCGACGAGGAGGCCGAGGAGGAAGGGACCATGGGTCGACACCGTCAGCGCCTTCGGCTCAAGCAGGGCATCGACCAGGAGGCGGCCAAGCGGATCGTGAAGGACGTGAAGGGTGCGGGCTTCAAGAAGGTCCAGGTGTCCATCCAGGGCGAGGAACTGCGGGTCACGGCCCCCAAGCGCGACACCCTTCAGGAGGTCATCGCCTTCCTCAAGGGGAAGGACTACGGCGTGCAACTCCGCTTCGGGAACTACCGCTAGACCGCAGCATCACCACCCAGAGGAGCGCTCCCCAGGCCAGCCAGGCCAGCCGCTCCCCGCGGGACCGGCTGGCCAGGAACTCCACCGTGCGAGCCGCCGGAGCCAGCGCCGCCGCCGCGGGACCGGCATGGGTGCGCGGTGGCGGGCGCACGGTCACCACCTGCACCACACCCTTCCGCACCGCCTCTTCCACCCGCAGCCCGACGGCCTCCGGCGTCATGGTCCGCCACCCCGGGACGCGGATCAGATTCCAGGCGACGGCGGTCCGGCCCCAGCCGTGCAGGTTCGAGGCGGAGACCAGGGTGAGGCCCAGGCTGTCGGCGACGGCCAGGAGGCGGGCCCGCTCCCGCTCCGCCTGACCGAACCCCCGTGGGTCCCCGTCCACCAGTTCGATGGCCACCATGCCCGCGCCCTCACCGGTGCAGCCTCCCGGGTGGACCCGTCCCAGGTCGTTGGGGAGGGTCTGGATGAGGAGGGGCCAGGCGGAGCAGTCGGGGGCGGAGTCCACATCCCCCGATCCGCCACGCTGGACGGCGAGAGGTGGCAACCCGTCACGGGGATCCCAGGGGCCCAGCGCCACCACATGCTGCTCAGAATAGACCACCTCGCGGCCCGGGAGGAGCGACACCCCGTCGCCCGCCCGGGCCGGGTTGCGCGCCATGGCCGCCAGCGCCGGCTCGATGTGGTCGTGGTCGGTGATCCAGGCCAGGTCGAAGCCCGCCCCGGCGTGCCAGGACCGGTTCGCCTCGGCGTCGAACCCCGGCCGGCCGTCGTGCGACGCGTCGGTGTGACTGTGGAGGTCCACCACCACGATCTCCGGATCGTCCACCGTCAGAGCCGCCATGGGTCGGGGCCCCACCGCTCCGTAGGCGTAGAAGGCCAGCAGTCCTAGGAGAGCGGCCAGAGCCGAGCCCACCTCCACGGCCACCCGTCCCGCCAGGGAACGACGGGGGCGCCTCCGCAGTGCCCGCCACGCCAGGAAGCCCACCGCCAGCACGACGGACACCGCCCGATGCTCCTCCACCGTGCGGGTGGTGAGCCAGTCCCATAGGGTCCCCATCGGCGCCATCAGCAGGTAGGCCGGCCCGTGATGGAGGGACACGCCTGGGACAGGCTCCCCGGTGAGGGCCGACACGACCGCCGGCCGGACCGGGGTCAGAAGCGCCAGTGCCAGGACGCCGAGGCAGATGGGAAGGGGACGGAGGAACCGTCGCATGCGAATCGACACCAGGGTGGGAGGCCGAAGACGGACATGGGTCTCGACCCAGGATAGGGGCAGTTCGCCGGAGCCGACAGCACCTCATGCGCCGCGCCCCCGCAGCCCGGAGAGGCCGCGGGGGCGCGGAGAGTTCAGCGCCCGCCGACGCGTCCCGCGCCGGCGAGATCCGGCGCTACTTGTACCGGTAGGTGACCCGGCCCCGACTCATGTCGTACGGGGAGATCTCCACCGTGACCTCGTCCCCTTCCAGGACCCGGATGTAGTGCTTCCGCATCTTGCCGGAGAGGTAGGCCAGGATTTCATGTCCGTTCTCCAGCTCCACCCGGAAGTTGGCGTCCGGGAGGACCTCGGTCACGGTTCCTTCGAGCTCGATTGCTTCTTCTTTCGCCACGTGATTCTTCGCCTGTTCTTTGGTTTTGTCAGCTTCCGAAGATAACCTCAACTCGCCGCAGGTCGAAGCCGACCGGTCAGCGCCCCACCGCCTCCCAGACCACCCGAGAGCCCTCGTTGTCCCAGGCGTAGTCGTGGGGCATCCCGTTGGTCCCCGAGGGGCACGGGGGAAGGAGGCCGGGTGATCGAAGGAGCCGTCCTTCAGCTTACGGGCCTCCTGGTTCACCAGGCGTCGGTCCCGCATGAACCAGACCGGCATGGCCCACTCCCATCGAACCGGACGTACTCGGCATGGGTGACCTCGTGCTCCTGGACCCAGAACTTCTGCCGGCGTGGGCATCCACCCCTCGAGGCCATTTGTGTCCCTTCGCCGACCCTCCCTAGCTTGGCCGTGATCCCGGCCCGCACCTCCTCCGCACCCGACCCTGCCATGACCCGACCCTCCACCCTCCTCGCCGCCCTCCTCCTGCTCCTGGCGCCCCTTCCCGTCCTGGCCCAGGGATCGTCGCTGGAAGGCGTGGACCTCTCCGGACTCTCCTTCCGGGGCATCGGACCGGCCATGAACAGCGGGCGCATCGCCGACATCGCCATCCACCCCCACGACGAAAGCGTGATGTACGTGGGCGTGGGGTCCGGGGGCGTCTGGAAGACGGAGAACGCCGGCACCACCTTCGAACCCATCTTCGACGACGAGACCAGCTACTCCATCGGCTCGGTGGCCATCGACCCGAGCGCGCCGGACGTGATCTGGGTGGGCACGGGAGAGAACGTCGGCGGACGCCACGTGGGTTTCGGCGACGGCATCTACAAGTCGATGGACGGAGGGCGGAGCTGGACGAACATGGGCCTGCAGGCGTCCGAGCACCTCTCCACCATCGTGGTCCACCCCACCGACGGGGACGTGGTCTGGGTGGCGGCCCAGGGGCCTCTCTGGAGCCCCGGCGGAGAACGGGGCGTCTACAAGACCACCGACGGCGGGGAGAGCTGGACCAAGGTGCTGGGTGAGGGGGAGTGGACCGGCGCCACCGACCTCCTCCTGGACCCGAGGAATCCCGACCGGCTCTACGCCGCCACATGGGATCGGCACCGGACGGTGGCGGCCTACCTGGGCGGCGGCCCTGGCTCCGGGCTGCACGTCTCGGAGGATGGCGGGGAGAGCTGGACGGAGCTCACCACCGGCCTCCCGAGCTCGAACATGGGGAAGATCGGGCTGGCCCTCTCCCCCCAGAACCCGGATCGCGTCTATGCCGCCATCGAGCTGGATCGCACCACCGGTGGAGTCTTCATGAGCGAGGACCGCGGACGGTCCTGGCGGAAGATGTCCGACGCCGTGTCCGGAGGCACGGGGCCCCACTACTACCAGGAGCTCTACGCCTCGCCTCACCACGAGGGACGGCTCTTCCTGGTGAGCAACTACATGCTCGTGTCCGAGGACCACGGCGCCACTTTCGAGCAGATGAACGTGGACAACAAGCATGTGGACGACCACGCGGTGGCCTTCCGTCCCAGCGACCCCGACTACGTCATCATCGGCACCGACGGGGGGCTCTACGAGTCGTTCGACGACACCGATACCTGGCGCTACGTCGCCAACCTCCCGGTGATGCAGTACTACAAGATCGCCGTGGACGACGCCGAGCCCTTCTACCACGTCTTCGGCGGGACCCAGGACAACGGATCCAACGGGGGCCCCACCCGGACGGAGTTCGAGCACGGGATCCGCAACGCCGACTGGTTCAAGACCCTGGGCGCCGACGGCCACGACCAGGCTACCGAGCGTGGCAACCCGGACATCCTCTACGCCGAGTCCCAGCAGGGGAACCTGCACCGGATCGACCGCATCACCCGGGACCAGGTGAACATCCAGCCCCAGGCGCGGCAGGGTGAGCCCTTCGAGCGGTTCAACTGGGACGCCCCCATCGAGACCAGCTTCCACGAACCGGCGCGGATCTACCACGCCTCGTATCGGGTCTGGCGGAGCGACGACCGGGGGGATTCCTGGACCCCCATCTCCGGCGACCTCACCCGGAGTCAGGAGCGCCTCGCCGAGATCCCCCACATGGGTCGGATCCAGAGCTGGGACAACGCCTGGGACGTGGGCGCCATGTCCAACTACAACACCGTCACCTCCCTGGGGGAGTCGCCGGTGGACGAGGCGGTGATCTGGGCCGGTACCGACGACGGGCTTCTCCACGTGACCGAGGACGGCGGGGAGAACTGGCGCCGCATCGAAGCCGGGGACATCCCCGGCGTACCGGCCACGGCCTTCGTGAACGACATCAAGGCGGACCACCACGACCGGAACACGGTCTATGTGGCGCTGGACAACCACAAGTACGGGGACTTCGCGCCCTATCTGGTGAAGTCCACGGACCTGGGGGGGAGCTGGACGTCACTGGCCGGCGACCTCCCGGACCGACACCTGGTCTGGCGGACCGTCCAGGACCACGTGGATCCGAACCTCCTCTTCGCCGCCACCGAGTTCGGGGTCTTCGTGACGCTGGACGGCGGCGGGAGCTGGGACCTCGTCCCGGGCACCCCCACCATCTCCTTCCGCGACATCGTCATCCAGCGCGACCACGAAGACGTGGTGGCCGCCTCCTTCGGGCGGGGCATCTTCGTCCTGGACGACTACACGCCCTTCCGCGAGATGACACCGGACGCCCTGGCGGCGGACGGGGCCCTCTTCGACGTGCGCCCGGCCTTCTGGTACCAGGAGGACGAGGTGAGCGAGGATCAGGGGCACAACGAGTACACCGCGGCCAACCCGCCCTTCGGCGCCCTCCTCACCTACCACCTCCGGGAGGGCTTCCCCTCCCTCGAGTCGCAGCGCCAGGAGCAGGAGGGTGACGTCCCGGCGGGTCAGGACATTCCCTTCCCAGGCTGGGATGCTCTGGATCAGGAGCTCCGGGAGCAGGGACCCACCGTTCAGGTGGTGGTGCGAGACCCGGAGGGTCGGGTGGTGAACCGCGTCGAAGGGCCCAGTTCCGCCGGCGTGCACCGCATCGCCTGGGAGCTGGAGTACGCCAGCGACGCGCCCATCGACCCGGAGGACGCCGGCGATTCCGGCGGAGAGGTCCCGGTGCGTCCGGGGAGCTTCACGGCGGAGCTCGCCGTGGTGGCCGACGGGGCCGTCCGGCGCCTGGACGGACCGGTGCAGTTCGAGGTGGTGGAGCTCACCGAAGGCGCCCTGCCCAGGGTGGCGGCAGCGGAGGTGGAGGCCTTCCGCGAGGAGGTGGAGGCATTCCGCCAGGACCTCAACCGGGCGAGCACCACACTGGAAGAGCTGATCCAGCAGGTGGAGGCGCTGCAGGTGGCCCACGCCCGTGCCGACGACCCGGATCCGGCGCTCCACACCCGCCTCCACGAGACCCGGATGGAGCTCCAGGCACTCCAGCAGAGGCTGGAAGGGAGCGAGGCCCGGGACGAGATCGGTGAGCGGGACCCCTACCCCACGCCAGGCAGCCGGCTCGGGGCCGGATCCGACGGTCTGGACGGCACGTACGGACCCACCCAGCTCCACCGGCAGACAGTGGCGGCTGGCCGGGCGGAGTTGGAGCCCATCGCCTCCGACATCGAGGGGATGGTGCCGACGGTGGAGACCCTCCAGGAGGAGGTGGAGGCGACGGGCGCACCGCCGTTGGGCGGGTGAGCCGGCTCAGGCCACCTGGCCGGCGATCTCCGGGCCGGTGCGGACGACGCGGTTCTCCTCGTCCACGAAGACCACGGTGGGCTCGTGGCTCCGGGCCTCCTCGTCGTCCATCTCGGCGTAGGACATGAGGATGACGGTGTCACCGGGGTGGACCAGCCGGGCGGCGGCGCCGTTGATGCCCAGGACCCCGGAGCCCCGCTCGCCTTCAATGACGTAGGTCTCGAGGCGGTTGCCGTTGTCGTTGTCGACGATCTGGACCTTCTCGTTGGGGAGGAGGTCCGCAGCGTCCATGAGGTCGCGGTCGACGGTGACCGAGCCCACGTAGTCGAGGTCGGCCTGGGTGACCGTCGCGCGGTGGATCTTGGACTTCATCATGATGCGGCGCATGGCTGCCGTCCCGTGCTTCGTCCGGTGTCGTGACGACGGCGACGGCCGATGGGAGAATCTCCGTCATCGGTCCGTCGCCGGACCCGGAAGATAACAACACCCGCCGGAGGATCGGATGCCCCCCGCAGACTCCGTCAACGCTCCTGGAAGAGCTCCTCCAGAGCTTCGCTCTCGTCGGCGCGGCGACCACAGACGATGTCGCAGAGCTGAAAGACGTCCCTGCTGGCCAGCCGGTAGTGGACGTAGAGCCCGTCCTTGCGCCGCTCCACGAACCGGAGGGCATGGAGGAGCTGCAGGTGCTTGGAGACGTTGGCCTGGCTCAGCTCGGTGGCCTCGGTGAGCTCGGTGACCGTCTTCTCGCCGGAGCGGAGGCTGTTGA
>CAKZOQ010000273.1 GCA_937136445.1 uncultured Gemmatimonadota bacterium | reverse complement strand
CGGCGTCTTGGTGGCGGTGAGGAAGTCCACCTCCGTGCGGAGCTCCCTGTATTCGGGGAGGTAGCGGCCCGCCTGGCGCATGATCCAGACCGGGGCGTGCTCGCCGCGCTCACCGCGACAGGCCCGCTCGAAGAGGGTGGGACGGGAGGGAGCCGGGCTCATGAGGCCGCTCGTTCGGGGACGGGGGGTTCGGAAGGGGTCTCCGCAGAGGGCCCCTGGTTGGACGACGTGGTGGCGCCGGTGCGTGGGCAGCCCAGGCGAGGCGCCACGACGTCCGGATCGGTGGGCTCCGCGGCAGCCGGCGGGCCCGCTTTCTCTGCCGGGTCCACCCCGAAGAGGGTGGCCGCGCTCTCCAGGAGCCATCGGCCCTCGGAGCTCTCGGGGTCGGCCTCCCGCATGGCCATCGTCGGCGGATGCAGGAGGGTCCGCGCCAGCGACCGCGCCAGACGACGCATCTTCTCCCGCTCCTCCCGGGGTCGGCCCTGGGCGTGCTCCTCCGCTACGTCCTTCGCCAGCTCCAGGACCTGACGCCGCACCGCCCGCAGGACCGCTACGTTCTCCCGGCTGCGGAGCCACTGCACGAAGCAGTCGGTCTCCTCGGCGACGATCTGCTCGGCGTGGGGAATCTGCTGCGCCCGGGCGGCCCGCGCCGCCTCGACCCGCTCGAAGACGTGGTCCAGATCGAAGACCCGCACGCCCTCCAGCGAGGCCACCTCCGGGGCGATGTTGCCCGGGTGGGCCATGTCCAGGAAGAAGGAGGGCCAGTCCTCGGGGTCGTCCAGGAGATGGGGCGTCACGAGGCGCTCGGTGGCGGTGACGGCGCCCACCACCAGATCCGCTTCCCGAAGCAGCAGCGGCAGGTCTTCCAGCGATTCACCGCGCCCTCCGAGGTCGGCCGCCAGCTCCCAGGCCGTGTCGAGGGTCCGGTTGGCCACCACCAGCTCCCCGACGCCGGACTTGGCCAGGAGCCGGGCCATGAGGGCTCCGGTATCCCCGGCTCCCAGCACCAGCACACACATCGACTCCAGCTCGACCACCTCCCGCTGCAGCATGGAGAGGGCGGCGCTGGCCAGCGAGGCGGCTCCTCGACCGATCTCGGTGTCCGTGCGAACACGCTTGCCCGTGCCCAGAGCGCGCTGGAAGAGCCGATGGAGGAGGGGGCCGGCAGTCCGGTCGGTGCCGGGATGATGCAGGGCGCCACGGACCTGGCCCAGGATCTGGACCTCGCCGTGGACGACCGAGTCGAGGCCGGCGGCCACCCGGAGGAGGTGACGGACGGCATCCTCGCCCCGGTAGGCGTAGGAGTAGATGTCCAGCTCGTGCCCGGGGAGCTCCGAATACATGGAGCTGAGCCGGCGCAGCAGGCCCAACGCCCGACCCGGGTTCTCGGCGGCGCAGTAGAGCTCGAGCCGACCGCAGGTGGCCAGCGGGATGGCCTCGTCGAGGATCCCGCGGTCCATGAGGTCTTCCACGGCTTCGTAGACCTCCTCCAGATCGATGTGGAGACGTTCCCGAAGTCGGGCCGACGCCACGGTCTGGCTGGTCCCCAGGACGAAGAGTTCCACGGTCAGGAAGAGGTCGGGCCGGACGCCAGCCAGGCGGCGGCGTCGAGGGCGTGATAGGTCAGGATGATGTCGGCTCCCGCCCGCCGGAAGGCGAGCAGCGTCTCCAACACTACGGACCGCTCATCGATCCACCCCTGTCCAGCCCCGGCCTTCACCATGGCGTATTCGCCGCTGACGTTGTACACGGCCAGCGGGTGGGAGGGGAACTCGTCTCGGGTCCGGGCGAGGACGTCCAGGTAGGTCAGACCAGGCTTCACCATGAGGATGTCGGCGCCCTCCGCCACGTCGGCCCGGTGCTCCAGGGAGGCCTCCCTGGCGTTGCCGGGGTCCATCTGATGGGAGGTGCGATCGCCGGAACTCGGGGCTCCGTCGGCGGCATCCCGGAAGGGGCCGTACCAGGCGGAGGCGTACTTGGCCGAGTAGGACATGACGGGGGTGCCCTGGAATCCGGCCTCGTCCAGGGCCGACCGGATGGCGGCGACCTGCCCGTCCATCATGGCCGAGGGTGCCACCACGTCGGCTCCGGCCCGGGCGTGGGAGACGGCGGTCTCCGCCAGGCGGGGGAGGGAGGCGTCGTTGAGGATCTCGCCGTCGTCGCCCAGCAGGCCGCAGTGGCCGTGGTCGGTGTACTCGCAGAGGCAGACGTCGGTGAGGACCACGCCATCGTACCCCGTCTCGC
>CAKZOQ010000272.1 GCA_937136445.1 uncultured Gemmatimonadota bacterium | reverse complement strand
CGGTGTGAACCGGGACGACGTGACCCGGGGCATCGAGCTCATCGGGCTGGACCGCACGGAGCACCTGCAGAACGTCATCGACGGCATCCGGGACGTGGGGGATGTCCTGGAGATCCGGGGAGACGACCTGCGTGGCTGATCCGCCGTCATCCTCGACGGCGGCTGGCGTAGAGAGCGGGGGACGGCGAGCGACGCCGCCTCCCAGGGCCCTCGACCGCCCGGGAACCGCCACTTCCCGGATCGTGTAGGGAAGCGCCACCGCCCACCCCCGCCTTCGGGCTCGATGCATCCCTCCTCCGCCACCTTCCGCTCGTCGCTTCTCGGGGCCCTCTGGGCGGTCCTCGGGGTCGGTCTCGTGGCCGGAGCCGTCCCCGTCGCCGCCCAGGACGTCGAGCTCCTCGGACGCCGCTACGGCACCCCCCTCCCGGCGACCTACGAATCCCTCCGGGCCGCGGACCCCGACGCCTTCCAGTTCCGTCGCGGTCGCGCCCTCCGGGCTCGCCGCCTGGCGCCGGAGCCCGGCGATGCCTCGCCCGGCGGGCCGGCCATCCTCCGGACTTCCCTGGGCCCCCGGGGCTACCCGGTCCAGGGGGAGGTCGCCATCCCGGTCCTGTTGGGCCTCTTCTCCGACACTCCGGGGGAGGGCGAGTATCGAGTGGAGACGGTGATCCGGGAGTACTTCGCGGACCGGCCCGGGACGATCCGGGACTACTACGACGAGGTATCCGGCGGCCGCCTGGATCTGCAGGGCGAGGTTCGTGGGTGGTATCGGGCCGAACTCGATCGGACCCGGGCGTGGGTCACCGACGGGCAGAGCGGGCTCGGTGGAGGGGGGCGGCTGGGCCGCTTCATCAAAGACCTCGTCGAGGCGGCCGACGCCGAGGGGTTGGACTGGGGGCGCTTCGACGACGACGGCCCGGACGGGATTCCCAACTCCGGGGACGACGACGGCTTCGTGGACGCCGTCGCGGTCCTCCATCCCACCCGGGGTGGGGAGTGCGGCGGCGACGGGAGCGCCGACCGCATCTGGTCCCACCGCTGGTCCCTCTCCTCCTCCACCGGCCGGGCGGAGACGACCTCCTCCCCGGCGGCGGGCGGCGGCTTCATCCAGGTGGACGACTACCTGATCCAGCCCATCCGTTCCTGTGGCGAGGGGCGAAACGCCACGGAGCTCAATGAGATCGGGGTTTTCACCCACGAGCTGGGGCACGCCTTCGGCCTGCCGGACCTCTACGACACCAACACCCAGAACGGGACCCATCAGGGCGCCGGGAACTGGGATCTCATGGCCACCGGCTCCTGGGGCTGCGACGACAGCTCCCCGGACCGGCCCTGCTACATGGGCGCCTGGAGCCGGGTGCAGCTCGGGTGGGCGGAGGTCGTGGAGGTGCCCGCCGGTCGTCCCCTCACCTCGGTGACCCTCCCGCCGGTGGAGACCGGCGGACCCGTCTACCGGGTGGCCTCGGCCGACGGCTCGGGGGAGTACTTCCTCCTGGAGAACCGGCAGCCGCTCGGCTTCGACGAGACGCTGCACCGCGGGGGGCTCCTGGTCTGGCAGATCGATCCGGACCAGGTGGCGCTCCACTGGCCCTTCAACAGCGTGAACGCCTCGCTGGACCGCGGCGTCTGGCTCCGGCAGGCCGACGGGCTCGACCAACTCGGCCTGGAGCGGGCGGCACGGGGGGACTCTGGCGACCCCTTCCCCTACGAGGGCGCCGACGGGGCTCGCCGGGACTTCCACGCATCCTCCATGCCCGCCTCGCGCTCCTCGGACGGAGGCGCCACCGCCGTGACCCTCCTGGACATCCGCCGGGAGGGACAGCAGGTCTCCTTCGACCTCCTGTCCCGCCGGAACACCGTCACCGTACGGACCGAATCCGCCGACGGGCCGGAGCAGGTCTTCGCGGTGGATGGTACCACGCTCCCCGGTCGCACCGTCTCCTTCTTGTCGGCCCCCTTCCAGCGGCACACGGTGGAGGCTGCGGCGGGACGGAGCCTGGCACCGGGGGTCCGGCGTCCCTTCGACGGGTGGGTGGACGATCCGGCGGCGCCGAGGGTGCGGACGGTGACGACGGAGTTCGACGACGTCGATGTCACCGCCCGGTACGCCGGCCGCCAGGTGGAGGTGGCCATGGAGGTCCGGGGCGGGGTGGACGGGATCGCTCCGGTGGACTTCGTGACGGTGCCTCAGACGGAGGACCTCTGGTTTCCCGAGGGCACCGAGGTGACGCTGGAGGCTCGTGCCCGCCGGGGCTTCCGCTTTCTGGAGTGGACCGGCGCCCTCCAGGGAAAGCCCAACCCTGCGGTCTTCACGGTGCAGGGGCCCACCCGGGCCGGCGCCGACTTCGAGCTGGTGTACGAAGCGGTCTCGGCGGCCGCCAGCCTGGAGGCGACCCGGGAGCACCGCCTGGAGCTCGAGGTTCGCAACGCGACCCCTCCGGTGCGCTGGAGCATCCTGGAAGGACCCCTCCCTGGCGGGTTGCGCCTCGACTCCGACGGCGTCATCGACGGGGTTCCCCTGGAGACGGGGATCTTCCCGCTGCGCCTCCGCGCCCGGGACGGGCTGGGGCTCTCCGACGAGGCGGAGCTCACCATCACGGTGGAGGAGCCGGTGTTCGGCCTGGACGTCCTCCCCGCACCCTTCCTCCTCTCCGGCCCGGAGCTGACGGACAAGCAGGAGCGGTTCCTG
>CAKZOQ010000271.1 GCA_937136445.1 uncultured Gemmatimonadota bacterium | reverse complement strand
AGGCGCTCGGGCAGGTAGGGGATCTTCCCGGACTCGGTCATTCGTTTCGGGTTCGAGGCGCGTTGGAGGAAATCCGGGCAAAGAAGGGCCCAGGATGCGTGGAGGCCCGGCCAGGCCGGAAACCGAACGCACCACGATACCACGGTGGTGGACAAACGGTCCTCGGACCGGATTCGGATTCGTTGGCACCCGCCTTGCACGACCAGAGGGCGAAGGATCCGAATATTCCGTTCCACCGATTGCGGAGGAGCTTTCTTCATGCGTTCGATTCGTCCGTCCCATTCCACCCTCGCCCTGGCCCTGGTCGCCACCCTGGCCGTAGGGAGTGGGTGCGCCTCGCTGAACAACACCGAACAGGGCGCCGCCGCCGGCGGAGCCGCCGGAGCCGTCCTGGGAGGCATCATCGGCAACAACACCGGATCCACCACCCGTGGAGCCATCATCGGTGCCGTCGTGGGCGGAGCCGCCGGAGCCGCCATCGGCCGGCGCATGGACCGCCAGGCCGAAGAGCTGGAGAGCCAGCTTCCCAACGCCACCGTGGAGCGGGTGGGTGAGGGCATCGGTGTGACCTTCGACTCGGGGATCCTCTTCGACGTGGACGAGTCCGACCTGCGCGCCGTGGCCCAGGACAACCTCAGCGAGCTCGCCGAGAGCCTGGAGGCCTACGAGGACACGCGTGTCCTGGTGGTGGGCCACACCGACGCCACCGGAAGCGACTCCTACAACCAGGCGCTCTCCGAGCGGCGCGCCGCGTCGGCCCGCACCTACCTCCTGCGCCAGGGCATCGCTCCGGACCGGGTGGAGGCTTTGGGTCGCGGCGAGAGCGAGCCGGTGTCCACCAACGAGACCGAGCAGGGCCGACAGCAGAATCGTCGGGTGGAGATCGGCATCTTCGCCAGCGACGATCTCCAGGAGGAGATGCTGCAGCGGCACGGCGGCTGACACCCAGCCACGCGTCGCACGAGGGGAGGCGGCGTCGGGAGCGGACGGTTATGCTCCCGACGCCGCCGTTCGTCGTTCCGGCCCCCCTGCCTCGAGGCACCATGCGTCCCACCGTTCCGTCCCGCCGGATTCCCCACCTCCCCGGCACGGGATCGGTGGTGCTGGCCCTCCTTCTCGGGGCCTGTGCCGACGCCTCCGTCGAGGAGGAGCCGCCCTTCGACCTCCTGATCACCGACGTGGCCGTGGTGGACGTCGTGGCCGGGGAGACCCTGGGGGCCCACTCCGTGGCCGTGCGAGACGGCCGCATCACCTCCCTCTGGCCCGCCGAGGAAGCGCCGGAGGCGGTGCAGGCGGAGCGAGTCCTGGACGGGGAGGGCCGCTACCTCGTGCCCGGCCTCTGGGACGCCCACGTGCACCACCGGGGCGGGGCGGAGCTCCGCGCCCAGAACCGGGCGCTCCTGCCGCTCTATCCGCTGAACGGGGTGACCACGGTACGGGACGCCGGCGGCGACCTCACCGCCGAGCTCCTGGCCTGGCGGGATTCCATCGCCGCTGGAGCACTCCTGGGCCCGCGGATCCTGGTGTCTGGGCCGAAGCTCGACGGACCGGATCCGTCGTGGGAGGGCTCCCTCGCCCTCGCCGACCCCGCCGACGTCCCGGCGGCGCTGGACTCCCTCCAGGCGGTGGATGGGGGAACGGGGGTGGACTACGTGAAGCTCTACGACGGCTCCATGAGCCCCGAGGTCTTCCTGGCCGCCGTGCGCCAGGCGGAGGAGCGGGGGCTCACGATCACGGGTCACATGCCCCTGGGCGTCGACTTCCTGGAGGCGGTGGAGGCGGGCCTCGACGGCACCGAGCACCTCTACTACGTGCACAAGGGCACCGCCGCCAACCGGGGGGAGGTCACCGAGGCGGTGCGGGCGGGGGAGCTGGGCTTCTGGGACGCCTTCGCCGCCCTGCTGGACGAGCGGGATCCGGAGCGCGAGGAGACGGTGTTCGGGGCCATGGCGGAGCGGGGTACGGTGGCCGTGCCCACCCTGCACATCGGGGCGATCCTCTCGGAGGTGGAACGGACCGACCACACGGCGGATCCGGAGCTGGACTACATCCCGGCGGGCATCCAGGAGACCTATGCCGGCCGGGTGGCGTCGGCGGAGCGGGCCTCCCTGGAGAGCCGGGAGAACAACCGGGCGCTCCGGGCGGAGTTCGTCGCCATGGTCCCCCGCATGCACGCCGCCGGGGTGCGCCTCCTGGCCGGCTCCGACGCCGGGGCCTTCAACTCGTTCACCTACCCCGGCTTCGCCCTCCACGACGAGCTGGAGGCGCTGGTCGACGCCGGGCTCCCACCGGCCGAAGCGCTCCGCTCGGCGACGATGCACCCCGCCGACTTCATGGGGATGGGCGGCGACCACGGCCGCATCGCCGAGGGTGCGGTGGCGGACCTGGTCCTCCTCCGTGGGGACCCGCTGGAGGACATCACCGCCACCCGGCGCATCGAGGTGGTGGTCCTCCGGGGGCAGACGGTGCTGGCCGGCGAGGACCTGGGGTCGGCCTGGACCCGGGCCGGAGAGCGGGCTCGGGCGACCGGCACTCCGGGAGGCTAGTGGGGTGTCGCCGGAGTCTGGTAGCTACGCGAGGGGTCGGAGGCGCCGGCCTGACGAGGCGGAACGACGCGGCATGGCCTGAGCCACGGCGAGGACTTCCAACGACGGGCGCCCCGGTTCGGGGCGCGTTCAGGGCGGATGCATCCGGCGCCGAATGGCATCAGGACTTGGCGGTACCGCACTAGGCCAAGCTTCGGGAGGATCCAGGACCGGGGCCGTCCGGAGGCTGGAGTCGGGGGACGGTGCCTGCGGCATCCCATACGAGTCGGGTCACCACGCCCGCGTCCTCACCTCCGAAGGCGGTGTAGAAGGTCCTGCCCACCGAGGTCCGGGAACGGGAGTTCAGGGAGACCCCCAGGATCCGCAGGTCCCATGTCAGCTCCTCGTCGGGTGTGACGTCGGACAGGGTTCGTGAGAAGCGGTAGACGCGGACTGGTCCTGGATCCTGCCGCCGATTCGGGGAGGTGGCGGGCATCTCCTGCCAGGAGGCCTCGAGGACCGCTTCGAGGTGCCCCATGCCGGTGGAGTCATCTGCCACGAGGACCACCCGCTCCAACGGTACGCTCCGGACGATCTCGCGCAGCTCGAACGCCACCCCGGGGGAGTCGGCCCCGAAAGACCGGAGGTCGACCAGGACCACGTCGGCGCGGGCGAGGAGCCGCCGGACGGCGAGCTTCCACGTGTCGTCCGTGGCGGTGACGTACTCCATGGGGTACGCCGGCACCGCCAGCCCGGGTCGCGGCAGGGTGGGGGAGTCCGCCAGCCGGGACCGGACGGCCGCGTCCGAGTCCAGGAGCACCGCTTCGGTCCGGCCGCTCAGCCATCGGGTGGCGTCGGTGAGACCGTACTGCTCCCATCCGGGGCCCCGGAGCTGCCACACGGGACCGACGGCGAGCCAGGCGCTGAATATCCACTGGCTGAGCCACTGCATGGTGTCTGCGGCCCCCTCGTCGAAGGCCCAGAGCACCAGCAGGGTGGGGGGATCGGTGGCCGCCCCCGGAGAGGCGGTCCGCGAGACGGAGCTCCGGAGGGCCAGGAGCCACGTCGCCCATGAGAGGACCAGGATCACGACCGGCAGGGCGGCGGCGCCGGAGGGGGATCGACCCAGCGTCGCTGCGGCCGAGAGGCCCATCCCGGCGGAGGTCACGAGGACGGCCAGTTGGAGGAGGATCCACCACCCGAGAAGGGATTGCGCCCCGGCGCTCCGGACGGTTCCCACGCAGAGGAGGGCCGCGAAGAGGACCGCCAACACCGCCAGCACGCCGGCCCCACCCAGCTCGGGACCTGTCACCACCGCGAGGAGGGAGCCTCCCAGGACCACCGACACCCGGAGGACGAGGCCCTGGAGGTGATGCCGGTAGATCCCGTCCACCTGGTGCGCAAAGCGTCGACCCTCCGGCGAGGGGTCGGGCGCGCTCGCTTCGTCGAAGACCCTTATCCGGAGGGGCGGCGTAGCCACGCCTTCCGGTGGGGTGGGGGCGTCCGCCTCTGATTCGTCCACTGAAGCGGCCCCTCCCGTCGGCGACCCGGTGCCGGGGCGGGTCGCCTTCCGCCGGACCGAATACCGGGTGAGGAAGTTCACGAACCCGGCCCACGATCCTACGAGAAAGACCCCCGGCAGGAGGAGGGATGCCCAGCCCTCGCCCCCCTGCCTCCAGACCTCCACCAGGCCTACTCCCGTGACCCAGGTGAGAAATGCCGCGAAGAAGAGGAAGAGGAGGGCCGCGGAGAGGAAGCTCGGTGGCTCGGCGTCGCTGCCTCCTACCTCATCCTCCTCCACCGTTCTCCAGCAGCTCGTCGATCCGGACCAGGACATCGGCGAGGTGGGCGTCGCTCACCCGGTGCCGGATCCTCCGGGCCGCGGATTCCACCTCGTCCTGGACCTGCTCGAGCTGATCCCGGACCAGGGGGCGGATGTCCGAACGGCTCATGCGAGGCGCCGGGCCCTGGAAGGCGTTGTCCTCGGGCTGCTCGGTCATGAGGTACGCCATCCGGTCGAGCCAGGCCCGGTGGAGCGCCCGCCGGTACCCGTCGATGGCCGCCACCTCGTCCAGCCCCGCCCACACCCCGGCCCTCGTGTCGTCCAGGAACTCCACCAGGGGATAGGGATCCTCGTCCATGGTCTCGAGCTCGGCGAGGATGGCCATGCGGCGCGGGTCCAGGAGACGATCCAGGATCCCGGCCTGCCTGGCCGCGAGCCGCTCGAGACCGCCGCGGGAGGGGCCGACCCGGGCCAGGATCTCGCGGTCGTTGAGCCAGACCGGTGCCTCGAACACCTCCTGGGCCAGCCAGTCCATGGCGGCCTTCTGCCGGGGCCGGGGGAGCCCGTCGTAGACGGCGCCCGCCTGGTCGGCGGTCTTCAGGTCCACCTCCA
>CAKZOQ010000270.1 GCA_937136445.1 uncultured Gemmatimonadota bacterium | reverse complement strand
GCCCCATCGACGCCCGGGAGAGCCTCTGGACCGAGGAGCTCACCTGGATGGAGGTGCGGGACAAGGTGGCCGACGGGTGGACCACGGTGATCATCGGGACCGGGGGCGTCGAGCAGAACGGTCCCTACCTGGTGGGGGGAAAGCACAACCTCGTTCTGGAGACCGTCCTCCCGGAGATCGCCCGGGAGATCGGCCAGGCCCTCCTGGCGCCCGTGGTGAAGTTCGTTCCCGAAGGACCCATCGCCCCCGAGCCCGGGGGGCACATGCGCTTTCCCGGGACCATCAGCGTGGAGCCGGAGACCTTTCAGCGCCTCCTCTCGGACATCGCCCGGAGCTACGCCGCCCACGGCTTCACCGACATCGTTCTCATCGGCGACAGCGGGGGCAACCAGGAGGGGATGGCCGCCGTGGCGGAGGCGCTCAACGAGCAGTGGATCGCAGCGGGCTCCAAGGCCCGCGTCCACTACCTGCCGGAGTACTACCGGGAGGACGTCTGGAGCTACGACTTCCTGAAGGAGCAGGGCATCACCCAGATCGACGAGACTCCCGGCGCCGAACGGGATCGCCCCACCGCAACCCGCAACGGGATGCACGACGACATCTACTACACGGCCCAGATGGCGGTGCAGGACCCGAACGCCGTTCGCTGGGAAGAGCGGGGTCGGGCGGGTCTGCGCAGTCTGCACGGCGTCGACCTCGAGCCGCTGGACGCCCTGGTGACCCTCGGTCGGGAGATGGCTCGCTACCGGGCGGAGATCACCGCGCGGGCCTTCCGGTCGTCGGTGGAGCGGCTGCGGTGACCATGGACGATCCGGCGCGGGGGCGGCTTCTGATCTCCTCCGGCGGGCTCTTCGATCCCAACTTCCGCCACACGGTGGTGCTCCTCGGGGAGCACGACGCCAAGGGCTCGGTGGGCGTCGTCCTGACGCGTCCGCTGGAGGTCACGGTCCACGAAGCCGTGCCGGCGCTTGCCGAGCTGGTGGAGCCCGACGCCCTCCTCTACCAGGGCGGGCCCGTGGAGCAGGATCAGCCGGTGCTCCTGGCAGAGGTGGATGATCCGGAGGTGCTGGACCTGCGGGTCTTCGGGGCGGTGGGCTTCCTCACCGGCGCCGTCCCCGCGACGGTGCGGACCCGGCTGTGTCGGGTGCGGGTCTTCGCGGGGTACGCCGGCTGGGGTCCGGGCCAGCTCGAGCGGGAGATGGCGGAGGACGCGTGGATCGTGGCCGAACCCACGGTGGACGACATCTTCACCGACGAGCCCGACGCCCTCTGGCACCGGATCCTGGAGCGAAAGGGCCCGCCCTGGAGCACCATGGCCCGGATCCCCTTCGACCCGAGCACCAACTAGGGCCTGTTCACACTAACTGAGGCCTGAGGGCCTCGGCGATGAGTGCGAAGTGGATGAAGGCGGTGAACATGACGTCGAGCTTGTCGTAGCG
>CAKZOQ010000269.1 GCA_937136445.1 uncultured Gemmatimonadota bacterium | reverse complement strand
TCCGCGAGGGCGGTCGCACCGTCGGCGCCGGCGTCGTCACCGAAATCATCGAGTAGGGCTCGGGAACGAAGCGAATTCCCCGGTCCAGGTCTCCTGCGGAGGCGGGCACCCGCTTCCTCCTGGGCCGCGAGATCCGGGCGATGACGGCGCCACGAGTCGGCGCTTCCTCCCAGGTCGTGCAGGAATCGGAATCAGCAGTCTCGCCCGCCTCAGCCGCGAGTGAATGCCCGACGGGCCTCCGGGCTCATCGGACCTAGAACGCAGAAACAGGTTACGGACCTATGCCGCGTGACAAAGTGACGCTCGCCTGCTCCGAGTGTGAGGAGCGGAACTACAGCACGACGAAGAACAAGCGGCTCCACCCCGAGCGCGTGGAGTACAAGAAGTTCTGCCCGCGCTGTCGGGAGCACACGCCCCACAAAGAGACGAAGTAGGCGACCATGGCCGTTGGCGAGAGTATTCAGGAAGCGCGGACCTTCGTGGAGGAGTCGTACACGGAGCTCCAGCGCGTCACGTGGCCGGACCAGGACCAGCTCCGCAACGCCACCATCGTCGTGGTGGTGTTCACCATCGCCATCTCGCTGATCATCTGGCTGATGGACAGCGTGGTGCGCGTCATCGTGGAGCAGATTATGGGCATCTTCGGAGCCTGATGGCCGACGCCAAGCAGGACGGTTGGTTCGCCATCCAGACGTATTCGGGCCATGAGAACAAGGTCCAGCGTCTGATCGAGCGGAAAATCGACGAGGAGCCCGGCGAAGGAGAGGAGCGGGAGATCCGCGAGGTTCTCGTGCCCACCCAGGAGGTCATGGAGATCCGCAAGGGGAAGCGGGTCCAGGTGACCAAGCGGCTGTACCCGGGCTACGTGCTGGTTCACATGCTCTACAACCAGCGGACCCAGCACGCCATCAACAGCGTGCAGGGCGTGATCAAGTTCGTGGGGTCCGGCAGCGGCGACCCCCAGCCTCTCCGCGAGGAGGAGATCAACAAGATCCTCGGGGTGGAGGTCGAAGAGGAGGAGGGCACGAAGGAAGAGATCCCCTTCCACGTCGGTCAGGTGGTCGAGGTCACCCAGGGGCCCTTCACCGACTTCTCCGGGACCGTACAGGAAGTTTATCCGGACAAGGGCAAGGTGAAGGTGGAGGTCTCCCTCTTCGGGCGGCCCACCTCCGTCGAGCTCGACTACACGCAGCTCAAGGGCTACTAGACAATGGCAAAGAAGGTCATCGGCTTCATCAAGCTCCAGGTACCGGGCGGGCAGGCCAATCCTGCACCCCCCGTGGGCCCCGCGCTGGGTCAGCACGGCGTCAACATCATGGAGTTCTGCAAGCAGTTCAACGCGAAGACGTCGGACAAGCAGGGCCTGACGATTCCGGTGGAGATCACGGTCTTCGCAGACCGCTCGTTCTCCTTCATCACCAAGACCCCGCCGGCAGCGGTCCTCATCAAGAAGGCGTTGGGGATCGAGTCGGCATCCGGGGTGCCGAATCGGGAGAAGGTCCAGAAGAAGCTGACCCAGGCGCAGCTCAAGGAGATCGCGGAGACGAAGATGCCGGATCTCAACGCCAACGACATCGAGGCTGCCATGCGCCAGGTGGCGGGCACCGCTCGCTCCATGGGCGTGGAGATCAAGCCCTAGGCAGGTCGCGCCGGCCCGAAGACGGTCGGCGCTCGCAGGATCCGCGGGTTCGCTCGCGGCCGCAGGACGAAATGAGCAGCAAAGCAGGACCGAAGTGATTCAGGGGGCCGAACGCCCTCGCCCGGAACCACGGATGTGAGCCGCCAGCCGTGGGAGGGTTCATGAGACGGCTCGAGAGGTACGATGGCGAAACACGGGAAGCGCTACGCCGCGGCTCGCGCGGCAGTGCCCACCGGCGCAAGGTTCCAGCCCGACGAGGCCGTACGCCTCGTTCGCGAGCTGGCCTTCGCCAACTTCGACGAGACCGTCGAGGTGGCGACGCGCCTGGGGGTGGATCCGCGTCAGGCGGATCAGATCGTTCGCGGGACGACGGTGCTCCCCCACGGAACCGGGAAGAGCACCCGGGTCCTGGTCATCGCCGCGGGGCCCAAGGCCGATGAGGCCGAGGCCGCCGGCGCCGACTACGTAGGTGTGGAGTACGTCGATCAGATCAAGGAGGGTTGGCTGGATTTCGACGTGGCCATCACCACCCCGGACATGATGGGGAAGGTGGGGCCACTCGGTCGAATCCTCGGTCCTCGCGGCCTCATGCCCACGCCGAAGGCCGGTACGGTCACGATGGATGTGGGGACGGCTGTGGAGGAGTTCAAGGCAGGAAAGATCGAGTTCCGCGTCGACAAGACGGGGAACATTCACGCGCCCATCGGTAAGGTTTCCTTCACCGAGGATCAGCTCCACGAGAATCTCCGGTCCTTCATGGATCAGATCGTGCGGGCCCGTCCTGCCGGAGCAAAGGGCGCCTACGTGAAGAGCGTCACCGTCTCCAGCACCATGGGACCGGGCGTCTCCATCGATCCGAACCTCTACCGCAGGAGCACGGCATGAAGCGGACGGAGAAGGAAGTCTTCGTCGCCGAGCTGCGCGATCGCCTCGGCCGGGCTCCGGCGATCTACCTCACCGACTTCTCCGGTCTGGACGTGAAGTCCATGACGAAGTTGCGGAGCTCGCTCCGGGATTCCGGGGCCGAGTACGTGGTGGTGAAGAACCGGTTGGCCAAGCGAGCGCTGGGAGATACGGATCTCCCGGACATCACCGAGAGCCTCACTGGCCCCACGGGCATGGTGTTCGGCTACGACGACGTGGTGCTCGCCGCCAAGGCCATCCGTGACTTCGCCAAGGAGCACGACGACAGGCCGACGCTGAAGGTCGGGATCCTCAACGAGAAGGTTCTCGACGCGGAAGCCATCGGGCGCATCGCGGACCTGCCGCCCCGGGAGCAGCTCTACGCCGAGCTGGCCGGGGCCATGGAGGCGCCGATGTCGGCGCTCGCCAGCGCCCTCGGTGGCAAGCTCCAGGAGATGGCCGGCCTCCTGGATGCCTACAAGCAGGAGAAGGAGCAGGCCGGAGATTAGCAGCCCGCATCCCGGGCACATCAGTCGAGGGACGCGGGTGCGTTCCCACAGGAACCAACCAATCGCCGGCACTGAAGCCGGGAAGAATCAGGAGAAACCAGGACAATGGCTACCAACCACGAAGAGCTGCTCGACACCATCGGGAACATGACCGTTCTCGAGCTGTCCGAGTTCGTTGACGCGTTCAAGGAGAAGTTCAACGTTACCGCCGTGGCCGCCCCCGTGGCTGCCGCGCCGGGCGCCGGCGGAGCCGGTGAGGCCGCCGAGGAAGAGAAGGACGAGTTCGATGTCGTTCTCGAGGCCATCGGCGACAAGAAGATCCAGGTCATCAAGGTGGTGCGCGAGCTCACCGGCCTGGGTCTGAAGGAGGCGAAGGAGGTCGTCGACGGCGCCCCGGGCAACATCAAGGAGGCGGTGACCAAGGACGAGGCCGAGCAGATGAAGGCCAAGCTCGAGGACGTCGGCGCCACCGTCGAGCTGAAGTAGACACCATCAGGAGCTTTCCGCGTCCGGCCTACGGGTACGGCGCACGCTCTGCAGCTCGAGGAATCCCGGCGCGTCGCGCCGCGGATTCCCTCGGGCGATCCGCGTGGGTCCCCGCCACCGACGCTCCCATCCGGGATGCGTCGGTGGACCGGGGATTTGCGCGCTTGACCCATGTTGACCACGAGACGCCCGACTCCCGTCCCATTCGGGGCGGGGGAACCGGTAAGGGGGACTCACGTTGGAACTGAAGCGTAAGGACAATCGACCGATCGTCAGCTTTGCGAAGCTCGACTCGGTCATGCCGATGCCCAATCTACTCGACGTCCAGATCCGGTCGTTCGAGAAGCTTGTCGAATCCGAGGTTCCGCTCGAGGAACAGTGGGATTTCGGCCTCGACCGGGTGTTCGGGGAGATCTTCCCCATCTCGGATGTCAATAACAACTTCACCCTCGAGTTCGTCTCGGCCGTCCTCGGCGAGCCGAAGTACTCCGTGGAGGAGTGCATCGAGCGCGACATGACCTATGCGGCGCCGCTGAAGGCGACGCTGCGTCTGGTCGTGTGGGAGGAGCTGGAGGACGACGGTTCTTCCAAGAAGAAGCGGAAGCTCACGCAGGAGGAGCTCGACTCCCGCCGTCCGAAGGACATCATCGAGAAGGAAGTCTACCTCGGTGATCTGCCTCTCCTCACGGAGCTGGGCACCTTCATCATCAACGGGGCCGAGCGTGTGGTGGTCAGCCAGCTTCACCGCTCCCCGGGCGTCGTCTTCGAGGAGAACATCCATCCCAACGGCACGCGCCTCTTCAGCGCGCGCATCATCCCCTTCCGGGGGTCGTGGGTGGAGTTCACCATCGACATCAACGACGTCTGCTACGTCCACATCGACAAGAAGAAGAAGTTCCCGGCCACCGCACTCCTGCGGGCCCTGGGCTTCTCGTCGAACCCCGAGATCTTCCAGCTCTTCTACGAGGTGGGCGAGGTCAAGCTGAAGGGGAAGGGCGCGGTGCCCCTGGAGGACCTGGAGGGGAAGGTCGTGGCCCAGGAGGTCATCGACCCGGACACCGGCGAGATCATGATCCTCGACGGCGACGAGATCGACGAGGAGATCATGGGCTTCCTCGAGCGTCTCGGCACCAAGAAGCTCGTGCTCTACCAGACGGGCAAGGAAGCCGTCCGCGGAGAGAGCCCCCTCATCAAGAACACCCTCAAGAAGGACCCCACCGAGAACGAGGAGGAGGCGCTTCACGCCATCTACTCCCTCCTGCGTCCCGGCGAGGCCCCGAATCTCCAGACCGCCCGCGAGGCACTGGACCGGGTCTTCTTCAATCCCAAGCGCTACGACCTCGGTCGGGTGGGCCGCTACAAGATCAACCAGCGGCTCAAGGTGGACGTGCCGTCCAACGAGACGGTCCTCACCGCCGACGACTTCACGGCCATCGTCTCGTACCTCATCGACCTGAGTGAGGGTCGCGGGTTCACGGACGACATCGACCACCTGGGGAACCGGCGCATCCGGACCGTGGGCGAGCTCATCGCCAACCAGTTCAGTGTGGGTCTGTCCCGCATGGCTCGGCTGGTGAAGGAGCGGATGTCCATCAACACCGATCCCGAGAAGGTGAACATCGATGATCTGGTGAACGCCCGGACGGTGTCCGCGGTGATCCAGGCCTTCTTCGGGTCCAGCCAGCTCTCCCAGTTCATGGATCAGACCAACCCCCTGGCCGAGATGACGCACAAGCGTCGGCTCTCGGCGCTGGGTCCCGGTGGTCTGACGCGGGAGCGCGCCGGGTTCGAGGTGCGGGACGTCCACTATTCCCACTACGGGCGGATGTGCCCCATCGAGACGCCGGAGGGCCCGAACATCGGGCTCATCACCTCCCTCACCACGTACTCCCGGATCAACGATCTGGGCTTCGTGGAGACGCCGTACCGCAAGGTGGTGGACGGCAAGGTGTCCGAGACCATCGAATGGCTCTCGGCGAACGAGGAGGAGGAGGTCCGTATCGCCCAGGCCAACGCGCCGGTGGCGGAGGACGGGACCTTCGAGAACGAGTTCGTCCTCTGCCGGGAGCGGGGCGACTTCCCCCTCCTGCGCCCGGAGGAGATCGACTACATGGACGTGGCTCCGGACCAGATGGTCTCGGTGGCGGCGGCCATGATCCCCTTCCTGGAGCACGACGACGCGAACCGGGCCCTGATGGGCTCCAACATGCAGCGCCAGGCGGTGCCGCTCCTCTACACGGATGCGCCGCTGGTGGGTACCGGTCTGGAGGCCAAGGTGGCTTCGGACTCCGGCTCGGTCATCACCGCCCGCCGGGGTGGGACCGTGGTGCACGTCACCGCCGACGAGATCGTGGTGGACACGGGCCACGTCTCCCCGGGGAGCAGCGATCAGCCGCTGGCCAAGCTGGCCCAGTTCGATCGCTACAACCTCCGGAAGTACTGGAGGACCAACCAGGACACCGCCATCAACCAGCGTCCGCTGGTGAAGGTGGGTGAAGACGTGAAGCCCGGCGACATCATTGCCGACGGCCCCAGCACCGACAACGGAGAGCTGGCCCTGGGCCGCAACATCCAGGTCGCCTTCATGCCCTGGTACGGGTACAACTACGAGGACGCCATCGTCATCAGCGAGAAGCTGGTGCGCGACGACGACCTCACCTCCATCCACATCCAGGAGCTGGAGCTCCACGTCCGCGACACCAAGCGCGGCATGGAGGAGATCACCCGGGAGATCCCCAACGTCGCCGAGGAGTCCCTCGTGGACCTCGACGAGCGCGGCATCGTCCGCATCGGAGCCCGGGTGAAGAGCGGCGACATCCTGGTGGGGAAGATCACGCCCAAGGGCGAGACCGAGCTCTCCCCGGAGGAGAAGCTCCTCACCGCCATCTTCGGCGAGAAGGCCAAGGACGTGAAGGATTCGTCCCTGCGCGTGTCGCCTGGGATGACCGGCACCGTCATCGACGTGAAGATCTTCAGCCGGCGCATCGACGACGCGCTTCTGGAGAAGGAGCACGGCGCCAAGATCGGTGACCTGCGAATCCGGGAGCGCGAAGAGATCCAGCGGATCTCCGAGGCCCGGGACGAGGAGCTCCGAGAAATCCTCTCCCGCAACACCGTGGCCCTCATGCTCAAGAAGGGGACGGTGGAGCCGTACCTGGAGGAGGGCACCAAGCTCGACAAGGAGACCATCGACGGGATCAACTTCCATCGGGTGGATCTCTCCACGATGAAGCTCCAGAACAAGGATGCCAGCGAGCGCATCCGCCGGGTGGTGGACGAGTCCGCCGAGCGGATCCAGCGGATCCGTGAGAAGACCGAAGAGCAGATCGACAAGGTCTTCCAGCCGGACGAGCTCCCGCCGGGTGTGGTGCAGCTCGTGAAGGTCTACGTCGCCGAGAAGCGGAAGATCGCGGTAGGCGACAAGATGGCCGGACGTCACGGGAACAAGGGCATCATCGCCCGCATCGCGCCGGAGGAGGACATGCCGTTCCTCCCCGACGGATCTCCCGTGGAGATCGTCCTCAACCCCCTGGGTGTGCCCTCGCGGATGAATGTGGGGCAGGTCCTGGAGACCCACCTCGGGTGGGCAGCCAAGGTCCTGGGCTTCGAGGCCAAGACCCCCGTCTTCCAGGGCGCCACCGAGAACGAGATCGGGGGGCTTCTGAAGCTCGCCGGACTCCAGTGGGCCAAGACCTCGCTGGACATCTCCGTGGAGTTGCCCACGGACATCGAGGACGTGAACCGGATGGTCCGCTTGGCGGGTCAGCTTCCGGTCCGCCTCAGCAAGGGCAAGCTTCCGGCCAACGGGAACGGGTCCAACGGCAACGGGGACGGGGCGGCGGATCGCACCGCATCCTCGATGGAATC
>CAKZOQ010000268.1 GCA_937136445.1 uncultured Gemmatimonadota bacterium | reverse complement strand
GAGTCCGGGACGACGAATACCATGCGACTGGAGCGGCTCTGACCGTTCGCCGTCCCACGGGTCTCCTCTCCCCGGCTCTGGCTCCGTGAAGCTCACCTTTCTGGGTACCGGCACCTCCTTCGGCGTCCCCGTCGTCGGCTGCGATTGCCGTACCTGCACCTCCGACGACCCCCGGGACCGTCGGACCCGCCACGGCGCCCTGGTGGACACCGGCGAGGGACGGCTGCTGGTGGATACCCCCC
This sequence comes from uncultured Gemmatimonadota bacterium, assembly GCA_937136445.1. Classification (GTDB taxonomy): domain Bacteria; phylum Gemmatimonadota; class Gemmatimonadetes; order Longimicrobiales; family Gaopeijiaceae; genus JAJCZZ01. The sequence goes on along the minus strand of CAKZOQ010000268.1, from coordinate 7,162 downwards.
CCGAGCTGCGCCTCCAGCTCCTGGACGCCGGGGTCACGGGGATCGACGCAGTCTGGTTCACCCACGTGCACGCCGACCACGTCCACGGCATCGACGACCTCCGGATCTTCACCGTCCGGGGCGGCGACGACGTCCCCGCCTACGCCGCCACCCGGTACCACGACCACCTGGCGCGCTACTTCCGCTACATCTTCGACGACGACATCCAGCCGGTGCAGGGGAGCGCCAAGCCGCGGGTCCGGCTGGAGCCGCTGGAGAAGGGACGGCCGGTGGAGATCGCCGGCCGCTCCTTCCTTCCTCTGGAGGTGCCCCATGGGCCCATGACGGTCTCGGGCTTCCGGGTGGGGCGGCTGGGCTACATCACCGACGCCAAACGACTGCCGCCGGACACCCTGGAGGCGCTCCGGGGGGTGGACGTCCTGGTTCTGAACGCCCTCTGGTTCGGTCGGCCCCATGCCTCCCACTTCATCGTCGAGGAGGCGGTGGAGGCGGCGCAGGCCGTGGGGGCCCGACGGACCTTTCTCACGCATCTCACCCACCGGGTGTCCCACGCCGAACTGCTGGAACGGCTTCCTGACGGCGTGGCCCCGGCCTACGACGGACTCACTGTGGAGGTGGACGATGGCTGACCCGCCCGAGACCGGACTTCGACTGGACGTCGCCAACCTCCTCCGCCCCCATCTGGAGGGCGGGCTGGATCCCGAGCGATTGGATTCGGAGCTCCAGGACCGGTTCACCTCCGCCCTCGAGATCACCATCCGGCGGCGGGAGGCCGGCGAGATGGGGTTCTTCGACCTGCCCTACGCCCGGGACACCGCCGGGCGGGTCCAGGAGCTCGCCGACGGCTTCGGCCAGTGGTTCGAGGACGTGGTGGTGCTGGGCATCGGAGGATCCGGGCTGGGAGCCATCGCCCTCGCCCACGCCCTCCTCGGCCCGGGGTGGAACGCGCGGGACGATGAGGCGCGGGACCACTACCCCCGCCTCCACGTGGTGGACAACCCGGATCCAGCGACGCTCCACGATCTCCTGGGGCGCCTGGATCCGGCCCGGGTGCTCTTCAACGTAGTGAGCAAGTCGGGCTCCACGGCGGAGACCATGGCCCAGTACCTCCTGGCCCGACGCTGGGTGGAGGACGGGTTGGGGGAGGATCAGGCCCGAGGCCACTTCCTCTTCACCACCGACCCCGCACGGGGAGCGCTGCGGCGCCTCGCCGAGGGGGAGGACATCCCGGCCCTCCCCGTCCCCGAGAACGTCGGGGGTCGGTTCAGCGTACTCTCGCCGGTGGGGCTGCTGCCGGCGGCGGTGTGCGGCGTGGACATAGCGGCGCTGCTGGAGGGGGCGGCACGGATGGAGGAGCGGTGCCGGGTCGAGGATCTGACGGCCAACCCCGCCGGGATGCTGGCCGTGCTCCTCCACGAGGCCGACACCGGCCAGGGGCGGCCCATCCACGTCCTCATGCCGTACGCCGATCGGCTCCGATCGGTGGCCCTCTGGTTCCAGCAGCTCTGGGCCGAGTCCCTGGGGAAGCGGCGGGACGGCGGCGGCGGGACGACGGTGGGCGTTGGGCCCACGCCGCTCGCCTCCTCTGGTGCGGTGGATCAGCACTCGCTCATGCAGCTCTTCATGGAGGGACCCGCGGACAAGGTCGTGCTCTTCGTCGGCGTGGAGGACCGGGGGGAGGAGCCCCTCATCCCGGACTGTCACCCCGGCGTCCCGTCGTTGAGCTATCTGGCGGGGCACACCCTGGGGGCGCTGCTGGACGCCGAGCTCCGGGCCAGCGCGGAGGCCCTCCGGCGGCGCGGCCGACCCAACGCGACCCTGACCTTGCCCCGAATCGACGCCGGGTCCCTGGGGGAGCTCCTCATGCTCTTCCAGGTGGCCACCGTCCTGGCAGGGGCGCTCTACGGCGTCGATCCGCTGGATCAGCCCGGGGTGGAGTTGGGTAAAGAACTCACCTACGGACTCCTGGGCCGGGAAGGCTTCGACGCGCCCTCCCTGGACCCCGGCGACCCTCGCTGGGTTCTTTGAACCCGCACGGATCGGGAACAGCCCGCCCCATCGCTGCACCACACCTCACGGAGGAGACCATGCACGAGGAAGAAGGCACCTACATCGTCATCGAACGAGACGCCGGCGGCGGTTCGTTCGGTTCCTTCGTCCTCGGCGCCCTGGTGGGAGCGGGGCTCGCCTTTCTCTTCGCACCCCAGAGTGGGGAAGAGACCCAGGAGGAGCTGAAGGAGCGGGCGCGCAGATTGCGGGAGGACGCCGAGTCCCGGGTGCGGGACGCCCAGGCCCAGCTCGAGGAGCGCCTGGAGGGGGCCCGGCAGGGTGTCGAGACCCGTGTCGCCGAGGTGAAGGATGCTGTGGACCACGGACGCCAGGCCGCTCGGGAGGCGCGCAGCGATCTCGAGCATCGGCTGCAGCGCTCCAAGGCCGCCTACCGTGCAGGGATCGAAGCCGCCAAGGCGGTCGCCTCGGAGGACGAGCCGGCGGAAGACTGAGGTCGGCCCACCACCCCGGTGAGCCAGAAACTCAGCTACCGCGCCCAGGAGTTCGTCCGGCGCCTCTGGACGAAGGGGTATGAAGACGACGTCTTCTTCATGGCCGGCGCGGTGGCCTTCAACCTCCTGCTGGCCCTCATCCCCCTCCTCCTCCTCGGGGGCGGACTGGCGGGGTATGCCGCCAGCGGGAGCTTCGGGAACCCGGGCAGTCCGGTCCCCGAGCTCATCTCGGACTTCCTGCCCGGGGCCGCCGGCGGGGTGGACGTCACGACCTACGTCTCGGATCTGGTGGCTCGTCTCGCGGAGCAGCGGGGCGGACTGACGGTGGTGGGGTCGGTCTTCTTCATCCTCATCGCCACCCGGTTGGTGGGCTCCCTGCGCACCGCGCTCCGGGAGATCTTCGACGTGGCGGAGACCCGGGGGATCCTGGAAGGGAAGCTCTTCGACACCCAGGTCGTGGTCCTGGGACTCGTGCTCCTGACCCTGAACCTGGGTCTGACGGTCTTTCTGGCGGGGGCGGTCCGGACCGGCGTCTCCGTGATGGGGTTGGACGGTCCCTTCCTGGACGCCACCGACCGGTTGGCGGCCCACGGCCTGGCCTTCGCGTCCATCTGGATCCTCTTTCTGGTGGTCTACCGCTACCTCCCCGCCCGGCGGATTCCCTGGAAGACCGTCCTCATCGCCGCCACCTTTTCGGCGGTGTCCCACGAGCTCCTGAAGGCCGGCTTCTCGTGGTACGCCAGGGAGGTAGCCAACTACACCTCGACCTTCGGGAATCTCGCGACCGTGGCGGTCCTCGTGTTCTGGATCTATTACGAGGCGGTAGTGTTCATACTCGGCGGTGAAATCGGGCAGGTGTACACCATGCGCAAGGCCGCGCGCCTCAACGTGCGCGCGGACTTTGGAGGGTCGGGATGAATCGGATTCCAGTTCAAGGGCTCGTAGCCGCCGTCGGTCTCCTCCTGGCCGCGGGGCCGGCGATGCCCGCGGGATCGCTCGCCGCCCAGACCCTCTTCGGGGCCCGGACGGGGGATCAGGTGTTCGAGGCCACCGTCCAGGACCGGGAGCTGGAGCTGGGGGAGCCGCTGCTGGATCACGATGGCCCCTACATCGTCGTGCACCTGCGAGAAAATCGGGTCTTCGTCTTCGAAGGGAGCCGCGCCATCTGGTCGGCGCCCGCCGGTACCGGGACGGGGTTCCGCCTGGAGACGGGTGAGCACAGGTGGAAATTCACCACCCCCCGCGGGCTCATGCGGGTGAAGCGCATGGAAAAGGATCCCATGTGGCGGGCGCCCGACTGGCACTTCGTCGAGCGCGGGGTCCCCGTACCTCCGGAGAATCACCCCTCCCGTCTCATCCCCGGCGGCATGGGAACGACGGCCCTCTACCTCGGCGACGGCATCGCCATCCACGGCACCGAGCGACCGGAGCTGCTGCTGAATCCGGATCCGGAGGCCCGGCGGGTTTCCCACGGGTGCATCCGCCTGACCAACGAGGCGGCCCGGGCGCTCATGCACCGGGTGGACGTCGGCACCCCCGTCCTCATCTTCTGATGTCCGACGACGGTGCACGGAAGATCGTGGCGCGGAATCGGAAGGCCCGCCACGAGTTCGAGATCCTGGACACCTTCGAGGCCGGGATGGTGCTGCGGGGCGCTGAGGTGAAGTCCCTCCGCGACGGGCAGGTGTCCTTCCAGGACGCGTACGCCCGGATCAAGAATGGCGAGGTGTGGCTCCACTCCCTGCACATCAGCCCCTACGAACAGGCCACCCACCAGCAGCTCGATCCGACACGGACCCGGAAGCTCCTCCTCCACGGACACGAGATCCGAAAGCTGGTGGGTTCGGTGGAGGAGAAGGGGCGCACCCTCATCCCCCTGGAGATCTACTTCAAGCGGGGGTACGCGAAGATCCTCCTGGCGCTGGCCCGCGGAAAGCAGCTCCACGACAAGCGCCGGGACCTGAAGCGGAAGGTTCAGGAGCGAGAAGCCGCACGGGCCATGGGGTCCCACGGATGAGACGGGCCCCGGCGGCCCTGCTCCTGGTTCTGGCCGCGGCGCTCCTCACCTGGACGGTCCCGTCCACGGCGGAGGCCCAGAGCCGCCCCGATCTCCAGCTCCAGTGGGAGGACGGCGGCCGGGAGCGCCTCGCCCTCTCCAGCGAGCGCGGCTACCTGGCCCTCCCCGCCGACGACCTCGAGCGGCTGGGCTGGAGCGTCACCACCTCCGGGGGAGCGGTGGAGGCCTCGGGCCCGTCAGGGCACCGACTGGAGCTTCGGGTGGGAAGCCCCTTCTTCCGTTGGAACGGGGAGGTTCTCCAGCTCACCGATCCCGTCTTCCGTTCCCAGGACCGAGTGCTGGTCCCGGTGCAGCTCGTCACCGACTTCCTGCCCCGCCGCCTGGGAGAGCTTTACGACTTCGACGGGCCGGCCCTGACCCTCCGTTCCGCCACCGGCGGCGACGCCGGGGCCGACGGACCGGGCGAGTCCCCCGCCGCCGCGCCTCCCCCGGACGCCCGGCGGGGGCCGACCGAGATGCCGGTGGACGATGGGCCAGCGCTCCGCGCCACGCCCTACGATGGCCCTCGGGTGGTGATCATCGACGCCGGGCACGGCGGTCGGGATCCGGGCTCCCGGAGTGACTCGGGCATCTCGGAGAAGACGGTGGCCTTGGGCGTGGCCCGGGCGCTGGCCCGGGAGCTCGAGGGTCGGCAGGACCTGGAGGTGTACATGCTCCGCGACGACGACACCTTCGTCCCGCTCTGGCGTCGGGGGATCCAGGCCACCGAGATCAAGGGCGACCGTCCCGGGCTCTTCGTCTCCATCCACGCCAACTCCTTCACGAACCTGGCTCGGGGCTTCGAGACCTACTTCCTCTCCGAGGCTCGAACCGAGCACGAGCGGCGGGTGGCGGCGATGGAGAACGCTCCCCTCCAGCTGGAGGAGGAGGCGCGGGCCTCCGGAGACGACCTGGGAGAGATCCTTCGGGAGCTCCGGAATTTCGACCACGCCCACTGGTCGGCCTTCATGGCGGAGATGGTCCAGGAGGAGCTCGATCGGGTGCACCCCGGTCCCAACCGGGGGGTGAAGCAGGCGCCGCTGGCTGTCCTCACCAACTCCCTCATGCCCTCGGTGCTGGTGGAGGTAGGGTACCTCTCCCACCCGGAGGAGGCCCGTCTACTGTCGCAGAGCGGGTTTCAGCAGGAGGCGGGATCCGCCCTGGCCCGGGCGGTGGCGCGGTTCTTCGAGCGCTACCCACCGGGCGCCACCGATCGGACGGGAGCCGGCGGATGATCCGCGGCGGCGCCCCCCTCGGCGTCGCCGTCCTTCTGGCGGGACTCGTGGGTATGCCCGGCTGCGTCTACTACAACGCCATCTACAACGCCGAGTCCGCCTTTCGCGCGGGTGAGTCCGCCTGGAGCCTCGGCCAGGATTCCACGGCGACCCTCCGGTACGACGAAGTGGTGCGCCGTGCGGGTGCGGGCTACCGAAGCGACCCCGACGGGGAGTGGGCGGACGAGGCCCTCTACCTCATGGGGCGGGCCCACCTACGCCAGGGGAATCTCACCGCCGCGGAAGCCGCCCTCGGGCAGGCCCGTTCGGCGGCCACCACCCCGGAGGTACGTCAGGGAGCCGGGGTGTACCTGGCGGAGATCCACCGGCTCCGCGGCGACCGGATCGGGGCGTTCCGGCTCCTGAACGAGGCCATGGCCGCCCTCCCGCCGGGCCCGGAGCTGGGCCAGGGCCACTGGGTCCGCGCGCACCTGCTCCTCGACGGGCCGGAACAGCTCCTGGGCACGGCGTGGTGGGACCTGGATCGGGCGGCGGAGCTGGGCCCCACGCTCCGGGTGCCGGCGGCTCTGACCCGCGTCCGCGGAGGGCTCCGACACCGGGAGCCCGCCCGAGCAGGCGAAGGGGTGCGGCGCCTTCTGGCCCACCGGGACGGCGCCGCACGCCGAGATACCCTGGAGGTCCTCCTGGGGCAGGCGGCGGAGCTCTGGGGCGTGGAAACGACCGTGGGCTTCCTGGCGGGGCTTCCCCGCTCCCCCTGGAGCGGGGACGACCGGGCTCGGCTGCGGCTGGGACTGGCCGGCGTCCTCCGGGCTCAGGGCCAGCGGGCCGCCGCCACCGCGGCGGTGGACGGGGTGGCGGAGGGTGCCGGAGAGGTGGCGGCGGAGGCTCGGATCCTTCGAGCCCGGTGGCTGCTGGCCGACGCCGCCGATCCCGGCGTCGCCCAGTCGGTGGACGCGCTCCTCCTGCCGGTGGAGGAGGTGCCTGAGGCCGCCGCCCTCCTGGCGTCCACCACCCGATTCATGGATCTGCTGGACCGGGGGACCACCGACCCTCTGGGCCTCTTCGCCGCGGCGGAGCACGCCCGGGACGTGCTGGGCTCCCCGGAGCTGGCCCGCGGCCTCTTCCTGGCCTACGCCAACGGGGTGCACGGGCAGCCCTGGGTCCCCAAGGCGCTCATGGCCGCCCTGGAGCTCAGCCCCGACGCCGCGGAACGGACCTGGATCCGGGACCGCCTGGAGCGGCGTCGCTTGGAGGGGGGACGTGGCAGTCCTTACGTTCTGGCGGCCCGCGGCCGTCCGGCCCCCGGGCTGGACGCGCTGGAAGCCGAACTGGCCCGCCGTCTCCAGGAGTTGAGCACCCCGTGAACACCG
>CAKZOQ010000267.1 GCA_937136445.1 uncultured Gemmatimonadota bacterium | reverse complement strand
CGTCGCCGTCGCCCAGATCGACGGAAAGACCGGCCGGAGCCGGTCAGCCGCCCGCCATCTCCGCCGCCGTCCGCAGGTAATCGTGGTCGGAGCCGCCCTCATCGGCGTGGCAGCCGATGCAGGTCTCCACCCGGCCGGACGCCTCCACCGTGCCGTCGGCGAGTCGCTTGACCCAGAACCAGTCGTTGTGAGACGGGTTGTAGCCCTCGTGCTTGTACATGACTGTGACGGCCGCCAGGCTGCTGTCCGGCATGAAGTTCTCCTTCACGACGATGGCGCCGAACGGAAGGTCGTCGGCCTCACCATCCTCCATGGCCTGGAGGCCTTGTTGGGCTGGGTCGTTCACATAGGTCGTGAGGAGCCGACCGTGGGGCGCCGAGCCGCCGTAGTATGGGTCGAGCCCAGGCCAGATGGACCAGTTGGCTCGATAGTCCTCGGATTGGAGGTAGGCGTGGATGGCCTCGGCCGTGGTATCCACGGAAGGAGCCGCACGGACCTGGGCGCGCTCGACCTGTTCCGCGTCCGGGGTGACGGAGGGTGCGTCCGTGGGCTGACAGCCGAGGAGGGGTCCGGCGGCGACCACGGCGGTGAGGGCGGTGCGGAGGGCGGTGCGCATGGCTTCTCCCTGGACTGTGGGGATGGGTTGCGACGGAGCGAGCCGGACGGATCGGCTCCGTCGGCTAAAGCAACGCTGCGGTTGGAGCGTTCCAGCCCCGGCCTACGCCGACGCCCCGTGGGCGCCACGGCCGCTACACGACGACCGCCTCCATCCGGAAGGGTCGAACGGGGTCCTGACCCCTGCACGCCTGGCAAACGTCCGGCGATTTCATAGCTTCCGGATGCCGTACGTGCACCGTCCGTCACGATCCAATCAGGAGCGCCCGTGAGTCCCCTCGTCCCCGAGGCGCCGCCCCAGAGCTTCGGACGGTTCTTCCTCCCGGGGCCCACCGAGGTCCGACCGCCCGTACTCGAGGCGCAGAACCGGGCCATGATCAGCCATCGCGGGCCGGCCAACCACGAGCTCATGGGCGAGCTCCAGGTCGGGCTCCAGGAGGTCTTCCAGACCGAGCGATCGGTCTTCATCTCCACCTCCTCCGCCACTGGCCTCATGGAGGCGGCGGTGCGGAACGGAGCCCACCGGCGGGTCCTCTCGCTGGTCTGCGGGGCCTTCAGCGGCCGATTCGCCAACATCGCCGAGCAGTGCGGCAAGGATGTGGACCGGGTGGCGGCGGGCTGGGGTTCGGCGAACACGGCGGAGCAACTCCGCGACGCCCTGGAGTCCGGCGGGCCGTACGACGCGGTGACCGCCGTCCACTCCGAGACCTCCACCGGCGCCCTGAACGACATCGAGGCGCTGGCGGCTGTGATGGAGGACTACCCGGACACCGTCCTTCTGGTGGATTCGGTCACCGGGATCGGCGGCGCGGAAATGCGCCCCGACGCCTGGGGCGTGGACTTCGTGCTCACCGGGTCCCACAAGGCGCTGGCGGTGCCCCCGGGGCTGGCCTTCGGGGTGGCTTCCGAGGCCATGATGGAGCGGGCCAGGACCGTCGAGGGCCGGGGGATGTACTTCGACCTGGTGGCCTTCGACAGGAAGATCGCCAAGCTTCAGACGCCGAACACGCCGGCGGTTCCGGTGATGTACGCCCTGGCCGAGCAGCTCCGCCACATCCGCTCCGAGACCATGGAGGTGCGCTGGGCCCGCCACACGGCGATGGCCGAGCGGACCTGGTCCTGGGTGGACGGAATGCGCGCCGAGGGGGTGGAGGTCTGTGTCTTCGCCGAGGAGGGCTCCCGATCCCCCACGGTGACCTGCATCGCCCTCCCCACCGGTACCGCCGGCCCCGGCGTGGTGGCGGCCATGAAGGAGCGCGACTGGGTCCTCGGCGGCGGCTACGGCGACCTCGCGCCCACCTGCATCCGCATCGGACACATGGGAGACCACACGAGGGACAAGCTCGACGAGCTCCTGGACGATCTGGCGGATGTGCTGACGTGAGCGACGCCGCCTGGGCGAGCCCGGAGGCCGGGACGCCCGCGGACGACTACCGGGAGGCCGGCGAGCGGCACGAGCGGGAACGTCGGGAGGCGCACCGGGCCTCGGTGCGTCTTTCCACCATTCGGGCCCTCACCTTCGTGGCCGCCGCCGGCGGATTTCTGGCCTGGGACGTCCTCGAGGGAACCGCCGCCTGGGTGGGCTTCGGGGTGGGCGTGGTCCTGGTCCTCGTCTTCTTTGCCGAGATCTCCGTCCATCGGCGGGCCCGCCGCCGGGAGGCGTGGGCCGGGGCGCTGGAGGGGCTGTCCCGGGAGAGCCTCCATCGGTTGGCCCGGGACTGGAACGCCCTGGACGACGCCCTCCCGGAGGCCGAGCGTCGCTGGCGGTCGGCGGCGCCGGAGCACGGCTACGCCCGGGACCTGGACGTTCTGGGGCGGGCCTCGTTGGTGCGGATCCTGGGGCCGGTGACCTCCGAGGGCGGACGTGCGCGCCTCCGGGCCTGGCTCCTGGAGGCCGGGGGACCTGAGGAGGTGGCGGAGCGCCAGGTGGCGGTGCGGGAGCTCGCCCCCCGGCGAGCCCTACGCCACGACTTCGCCGCCCACGGCCGCCTGGAGACGCCTGCCGGGGAGGGGGCGCTGGAGCCCTTCCTGGGGTGGGCGGAGGGCGAGCCCTGGCTGGCCGGGCGGACGCTCCTGGTGTGGGCGGCGCGGATCCTCCCGCCGCTGACGCTGGGGCTGGGCGCGGCGGACCTGCTGGCGGGGTGGGCCCCCTGGTGGCTCCTCCCCGCGCTGGGGCAGGCCTGGGTGCTCAGCCGTACCTCCGGCCCCCTCCGCGCCGAACTGGCCCGGGCCGAGAGCGGGGCCTCCATCCTGCCGGCCTACGCCGGGCAGCTCTCACTCCTGGAAGGCGCCTCGTGGACGGCCCC
>CAKZOQ010000266.1 GCA_937136445.1 uncultured Gemmatimonadota bacterium | reverse complement strand
CTTCCTTCCTGGCCGAGGACGAGGTGGGGCGATTCGATCTGGCCGCCGGGGGCCTTCGCTGTGCCTCCTGCTCCCAGGGGGCGTCGGGAGCCCGCGTCGGCCCCGGCGGCCGAGCCCAGATCCGGGCCCTGCTCCTGGGCCGGAGCGAGGAAGCGGTGACGCGCCCGAGGGCCCACCTTTCCCTGCTGGCGGACTTCGTGGCCTACCACATCGCGTCCCGGCCCCTCAAGTCCCTCCGATTTCTCGGGGATCTCCTTCCGTCCGAGACGGGGGTGACGTGATCCGGGCGGTGGTGGGAACGGCCGGGCACATCGACCACGGCAAGACGGCGCTGGTCCGGGCCCTCACCGGAACCGACACCGATCGGCTCGCGGAGGAGCGGGCCCGGGGCATCACCATCGACCTGGGGTTCGCCGAGATCCCCGCGGAGGGCCCCGAAGGTGTGGCGCTGGGGGTAGTGGACGTGCCGGGTCACGAGAACTTCGTCCGGACCATGGTCGCCGGAGCCTCCGGGATGGATCTGGCCCTCCTGGTGGTGGCCGCCGACGAGGGCGTCATGCCCCAGACCCGGGAGCACCTCGCCATCCTGGACTTCCTCGAGATTCCCGGCATGGTGGTGGCGCTCACGAAGACCGATCTGGTGGAGCCGGCCTGGCTGGAGCTGGTGGACGAAGAGGTCCGGGAGACCCTGGCAGGAACCCGCTTCTCGGAGGCGCCCTTCGTCGGGGTCTCGGCGGAGACGGGGGAGGGCCTCCAGGCGCTTCGGGAGGCTCTGGTCGCCGGCGTGGGATCGGGCGCCCGTGCCCGGGAAGCGGACCTGCTACGGCTCCCGGTGGACCGGAGCTTCACGGTGCGAGGTACCGGGACCGTCGTCACCGGCACCCTCTGGAGCGGGGTGGTGGAGGAGGGCCAGGACCTCCATGTGCTCCCGGACGGCCTGCAGGCACGGGTCCGCGGGCTCCAGCTCCACGGCTCGGAGGTGGAGCGCGCCGTCGCCGGGAGCCGCACGGCGGTGGCGCTGGTGGGGCCGGAGATCCATCCCGACCGGGTGGGGCGGGGGAGCACCCTGGTGGTGGGCGACTGGCCCCTGAGCTCCATCCTGACGGTGCGGGTCCGGCTGCTGGAGGACACCGGGTGGCGGCTGGAGCACAACCAGCGGGTGCACCTGCATCTGGGCACCCAGGAGGTCCGGGCCCGGTGCGCCCTCCTCCGACCCGCGGACGTGCTGGACCCCGGCGGCACGGGATGGCTCCAGCTCCGTACCGAGGCGCCGGTGGTGGCGCGCGCCGGGGATCGGGTGGTGCTCCGCTCCTTCTCGCCCGTCACCACCATCGCCGGCGGGGTGGTGGCCGAGCCCCTCGCTCCCAAGCGAAGGCGATGGCCCCCCGAGGCCGGTGGCCACCTGGAAGCCCTGGTGGACGGGTCCGCGGCGGAGGCGGTGGCGGCGGCCCTCGAGCTCGCCGGCTGGGGCGGCGTCGAGCTGGACCGCCTCCCGGTCCTGGCAGGGCTGGGGCCCACCCGAATCGGCGCCGTCCTCGCCGACCGGGCCCACGACGAGGAACCCCAGGGGTCCCGGGACGTCGCCTTCGGGGCCCAGGTCCGCCGCACCGCCGACGCCCTGCTCCTGGAGCGGCTGGAGGCCCTGCATCGGGAGCGGCCTCTCCGGAGCGTGGTGGCGCTGGCGGACCTCCGGTCGGGGCTCCCGGAATGGGCCCACCCCCTCCTGGCCGACCTCCGCTTGCGGGCTCTGGAGGAGCGTGGCGACCTGGTGCTGGAGGAGGGGGGCGCTCGCCGGGTGGGGTGGACGGTCTCGGTAACGCCGGAGCAGGAGCGGATGCTGGACCAGCTCCGAGACATCTATGGTGAGGCCGGGCTCCAACCCCCGGAACGGACCGACCTCCCGGGGCTCGTGGCCGGGAAGGGCGCTCCGTTCGACGCGCTGCTGGCCTACCTGGAGGCCCAGGAGGAACTCGTCTCCCTCAACGCAGATCTATGGATCGATCGGGAGGCGCTGGACGCTGGAATCCAGGCGGTTCGCCGGGAGCTCGCCGGGCGGACCGGGCTGGGGCCGGCCGACTTTCGGACGGCACTCCCGGTGACGCGCAAGCACCTCATCCCGCTGCTGGGCTATCTGGACGGCGCCGGGGTGACCCACAGGACCGGCGAAGGGCGCTCCGTCGTCGCTTGACCGGGGGTCGACAGGCGGCGTAGTATCAAGGTGCTTCCCCAGGCGCGACAACCGACGGACCAGGAGCCCGACACGACCCTCAGCTACGGCACAGACATCGCTGTG
>CAKZOQ010000265.1 GCA_937136445.1 uncultured Gemmatimonadota bacterium | reverse complement strand
CCCCACACGCCCAAGAGGATCCATGCGCCGGATGCTTCGAGCCCTCGGACTCGCCCTGACGGTCGGCCTTCTGGCCGGCGGTCCCCTGACCTCCGCCTCCGCCCAGGAAGCCCCGGCGCCGGCCCGGCCTGGCGCCCGGCCCATCCCCGGGCCCACCGAGCTGCCCCGTCTCTTCCAGCAGGCCGTGGAACGGCGCACCCGCACCACCGACGGGAGCCCGGGCGAGGGATACTGGACCAACTGGACCCGGTACGAGATCGAGGCCCGGCTGGAACCGGAGACGGGCCAGTTGGAGGGCGGCGCCTCCATCGAGTACGAGAACCGCTCCCCCCACACCCTCCAGACGCTGGTCTTCCACCTGCACCAGAACCTCCACAAGGAGGGCGTGGTGCGGAACGAGCCGCAGGAGATCACCGGCGGGGTGGAGCTCTCCGGCGTCATGGTGGACAGCCTCGCCCTGGAGGAGGGGGAGCTGCAAGAGGGCCCGGCCTACCAGGTGCAGGGGACGGTGGTGACCATCCGCCCGCCGGAGCCGGTCGAGCCCGGCGATACCGTGTCGCTTCGCGTGGGGTGGGAGACCGTCCTGCCGCAGAGCGGCGCGGGGCGCATGGGCTGGTCCGAGCGTGAGCTGTACTTCGTAGCGTACTGGTTCCCGAAGATGGCCGTCTTCGACGACGTCCGGGGCTGGGACGCCGAGTCCTACCGGGGCAACGCGGAGTTCTACGACGACTTCGGCGACTACGAGGTGAGTCTTTCGGTGCCGGCGGGGTGGACCGTCATGGCCACCGGAGAGCTCACCAACCCCGACGAGGTGCTCTCGCCCCGGACGCAGGAGCGGCTGGCGGACGCCGCCACCTCCGACGAGCGGGTGGTGGTGGCCACCACCGAGGAGGTGGACGCCGGCACGGTGACCGCCACCGACGAGGGCCGCCTCACCTGGCGCTTCCAGGCCGACAGCGTGCGGGACTTCGCCTGGACCATGTCCAACGCCCAGCGCTGGGACGCCACCTCCGCCGTCGTCCCCGACCGGGACGGCGACGGGGAGAACGAGCGGGTCCTGATCCACTCCTTCTGGCGGGAGGACCGGGCACCCCTCTGGAGCGAGCAGTGGCGCTACGGCAAGCAGTCGGTGGAATTCCACTCCCGCTACACCGGGTTCTCGTACCCCTGGTCGCACATGACGTCGGTGGAGGGCGCCGACATCATCGGTGGAGGGATGGAGTTCCCCATGATGACCGTCATGGGGCCGTACACCGGCCGGCCGGGCTCCGACCTCTTCAACGTCACCTCGCACGAGATCGCCCACATGTGGATCCCCATGGTGGTGGGGACCAACGAGAAGCGGTACGCGTGGATGGACGAGGGAGCGACCTCCTTCCTGGAGAACGAGAGCCGGATGGAGCTCTGGCCCGGGGTGAACCACCACCGCCGGGAGGCCCAGGGCTACCTCGCCGCGGCCGCGGCCGGGGTGGAGGAGCCACTCCTGCGTCATGGCGACTTCTATCCGCCGGGTCCGGGCTACGGCGTGGCATCCTACGCCAAGCCCGCCGCCCTCTTCGTGGCCCTCCGGGAGATCGTCATGGACCGGGAGGACTTCGAGGAGGCCTACCGGACCTTCCACGACGAGTGGACGTGGAAGCACCCGACCCCCTGGGACCTGTTCCACACCTTCGAGCGGTTCCACGGCGATGAGCTGGACTGGTTCTGGACCTCCTTCTACGAGGAGGCCTGGACGCTGGACCACGCGGTCACGCGGTTGGAAACCCGACCCGACGGGACCCGGGTCATCCGCATCGAGGATCGCGGGCGGGCGCCCTTCCCGGCGACGCTCCGCATCCAGACCAGCGAGGGGGGCACCCTGGTGCGGGACGTGCCGGTGGAGCACTGGCTGGAGGGCCATACCGTGGCGCTCATCGAGATCCCGGCCTCGGCGGGGAGGATCACCCGGGTGGAGCTCAACAGCTCGGGCTACGCGCCGGACGCCGACCGCTCCAACGACTTCTGGCCCCGGGGCTGAGACCGGGGCGGGGGACGGCGCTCAGGCCTCGTCCCCCGCGTCCGCCTCCAGCGGCGCCGCGAAACCCACCAGGGTGCCGCAGGGCGCCATGACGAACACTTCGTCCATGCCGTAGAAGGTCTGACGTCGGGGGACCACGACGTCCGCGCCGTCCCCCAGCGACTCCAGCACGGGGTCCAGCTCCGGCACCTTCACGAAGAGGGTGGCCATGCCCTCGGCCATCCGGTCCGCCAGGTCCGGGTGGTGCTCGTCGGCGCCGCTGGGCCCGAGGTCGGCGGCGACGCTGGCCCGGCTCTGGTACATGATCGTCAGCCCGTCCCGCTCGAGCATGGCGAAGCCCATGGCCTCCTCGTGGGGAACGGTGGCGGTGACCGAAAAGCCCAGGAGTTCCGTCCAGAACGGCAGGCAGGGCTCGATGGCATCGACGGTGAGGATGGGGGTGATGGCGTTCACGGCGACCTCGGGGGAAGGGGAGGTAGGGGCGATGCGGCGAAGCTACACTCCACCCGGGTCCGCGTCTTGTACGGATGGGTCAT
>CAKZOQ010000264.1 GCA_937136445.1 uncultured Gemmatimonadota bacterium | reverse complement strand
GGCTGCGAGTTGCTGATGCGGGTGGGCGAGGAGGATCGCATCCGTCAGCGATGCATCGTGGAGGCCACCTATGCCATGGCCGGCGGAGCTTTGGAGCCCTCGACGGAG
Source organism: uncultured Gemmatimonadota bacterium (assembly GCA_937136445.1). GTDB lineage: Bacteria > Gemmatimonadota > Gemmatimonadetes > Longimicrobiales > Gaopeijiaceae > JAJCZZ01. The sequence continues at coordinate 20,301 of CAKZOQ010000264.1, read as the reverse complement.
CGCGACTCGACAGCCCAGACGGCCGACCGGCGCCTCGAGAGATCCGATGCTCGACCTGCGCGTGCCGGCGGGCGCCGCAGGAGGGAGGTCGATGCTTCGGACGAGTTGCTTCGAGCCGCTGAGCGGATCGGCGAACGGCTGATGGCCGGGGCGATCCGGCACGCCGGGGGCGCGACCTGGCTGACGCCGACCTACCACCCGCCTACCGGTCGATACCGATTGGACGTCGCGCCGCCGGGGCTGTACCGGGGGTCGTGCGGCGCCGCCCTCTTCCTGGCCGCGCTGGGACGAGCCACGGGCCGACCCGAGTTCACGGCGTTGTCCCGGGAGACGATGGCGTCCCTCGGTCCAACCGACCCGGTCCGTGCCGTCCCGTCGGGCTCCGCGGGAACCTCCCTCGCCGAGGGCCTGGCCGGACTCGCCTACGCCTGGACCCGGATCGCGGCGCTGCTCGGAGACGACTCCCTGCGGTCCGATGCCGCCGAGTGGCTGGCGGCCGTCCCTCGGAAGCCCGAGGACGAGCCTGTCCCGAGCGATCTCCTGAACGGCTCGGCGGGCGTCCTGCTGGCTCACCTCGCCCTGTACCGGGAGACCGGGGCCGACCTGCATCTGCAGCGCGCCGTGGAACGAGGCGAGGACCTCCTGAGGAATCGTGAACGGACGCCCTCCGGACCGCGGGCGTGGCCATCGATGGGCTCCTTCCTGACCGGCTTCGCCCACGGGGCTTCGGGCATCGGGCGGGCCCTGGCGGGTCTCGCCACGGCTACCGGAGATGAGCGCTTCGCCGCCGCCGCACGGGAGGGATTCGAGTTCGAACGCGTCCACCGCTCCCCGTCGGAGGGACGCTGGGCCGATCTTCGCCCGGCGGCGGCCAGGGACGGCGGCGGGCATACCGCCGCGCACACGACCTTCGGATGGTGCACGGGCGCGCCGGGAATCACCCTCGGCAGGCTGGCGTCCCTCGCGGTCCTGGACGAGGCCTCGCACGAGGATCTTGCTGTCGGACTCGCATCGACCCGAAGGCTCCTGCTCTCTGCGCCGGCCGACCATCTCTGCTGCGGGCGCACCGGCGCCGTCGAGGTCCTGGCGTACGCGGCCGAGGTGCTCCCGGACCGGGCGGATCTGCACGCCGAGGCCGTGGACGGCGCACTCCGGATCGTCCGGGAGGCCGAGGAGCGCGGGGACTACCGCTTCCGTGCGGCCTCGTCGGCGTCCCTTCCGCCCATCGGGCTGTTGCAGGGGATCGCTGGGGTCGGCTATGGTCTCCTTCGACTCGCCCGGCCGGGCGGGTACGTGTCGATCTGCGCGCTCGACTGACGTGCGGCTCGGCCTGCTGTCTTCTCAAGCGGGGAGTGGTGCATGGCTCGCGAATGGACGATGGAAAAGGTGCAGGACACGCTCGTGGAAGTGGTCCAACGAGCGGCGACGGACGAAGCGTTCCGCAAGAAGGCGCTGAAGGATCCGGACGGAGCGATCCACGAGGTCGCCGGGATGCCGCCGAAGGAGCGTGGGAAGGTTGCCTTCACGGAGGACGCGAGCAGCGCGGTGCGGGAAGGTGATCGGGTCGTGCTCCCCCTCACCCCCGCCGGGAAGTCCGTGAGTGAGGACGAGGCCGTTTCGGCGTTGTCGGGGCGACGCGAGAGCGAGAGCAGCAGCTCCTCGTGGTGGCCGTGGAGCTGGCCGTGGACCTCCTTCACCGCCACCTGCAAGGAGCACCCCTGCAAATAGTCGCAGACGAAGGGATCGCGGGAAGGAGGAAGGGCCCGTCGCGCTCGTCGCGGCGGGCCCTTCTCGTAGCTCCCCTCAGCGCGGCGGGGCGGACCCGCCCACGTCGCTCCGGACCACCCAGACCTCCCTTTGGGGCCCGCTCATCCACTGGAAGGTGTCGTCGGCGCCGACCCAGCCGTCCTCCTCCCGTCCCATGCCGAGCATCTGCCCGCCCCATTCGGGAATCGCCCCGCGTACGGAGAACTCCACCGACCAGAACTCCGTCGGGCGCACCGGCTCTCGGGGATGATTCCCGTACCGCTCGGGCCAGTCGGAGATGGCCCATGCGCCGGCGTCGTGCACCCAGCTTCCCTGCGCGTGGGAGTAGACCAGGTTGTCGATACCCTCGCCGGCACCTCGCTTCTCGGCGCGCGCCTTCACGACGCGCCCCTCGACGCCGGGCTTCAGTTCCTCGGCGATGATGTCGGCCATGCGCACGGACTGGGCGAAGAGCGCCCGGATCCCTGGCGGCGGCTCCGTCTCACCGGGTCGCAGCACGTAGATCTGCTTCTGCTGATCGGTCCCGATCCCCATCAACTGCACGCCGAAGTCCACGTGGAGCATGTCGCCCGGCTGGATGACCTCGTCTTCGTGCACCCCGAAGCTACGGGTGGCGCCTTGGCGGTGGATCGTCACCGACGGCGAGAAGTTGAGCTCCAGACCCTGGTCCTCGACCTCCTGCAGGATCCACCAGTACACGTCCTCGTTGGTGGTGGCACCCGGCGTGAGGACCTCGTTCGAGAAGGCCCGCTTCAGGATGTTCCAGGTGATCCAGCTCGCTTCGATGCTGATCTCGAGCTCCGCAGGCGTCCGGTGCGCCACGTAGTCGATGAGGAGGGGCTCGGCGGAGACGAACCGCTCCTCGAACGTCTCCCCCAACGCCTCGACGAGGTAGCGATACCCTTCCAGCGACAGCCCGTCGGCCATGGTCACGGTGCGGGAGCGATTGATGGCGATGGTGCGGGGATCCCGGGCCTGCACGTACTCCTGCAGGTGCGGTGCCAGCCCCTCTTCGCCGTAGCCGTGCCCGCTGCCCGGGGTGTCGGGGAAGAAGGGAAGGATGTGGCCCCGCACGTGGGTGCCCAGAACGACGCGCTCCAGCGGCGCGTCCCCGCCCGGATCGAAGAACACCCACGCGTTCCGGTGGCCGGCCCAGGTGGTCCAGTGGTCTCCGAAGAGACGGAGCGCCGGATCCGGGTCGTTCTCCCGGCTCAGGATCAGCCACATGTCGATGCCATGGGTCCTCATGTGGCCCTGCAGCGTCGTCTCCAGTTTCTCCAGCTTCACCGCCCACTCCCGTTCCGTGCGTTCCCGAACCAGGTCCGGGAGCAGTCCCTGGGCGAGGGAGGGGGCGGGGAGGAGGGCCGTCAGAGAAAGGGCGGCCAGGAGGATCGCGGGTGTCGAGGAGGACCGTGCGGATCGAGGAGCCATGGGCGTCGGGAAGCGGAAGGGATGGACAGGAGCATGGGCGGACGGAATCGGATCCCGGACGTTGCATCCCCACGCGGCCTCCCGCCAGCGGGGCCCGCCGGCCGCACCCCATGGCCACGGCGCGAGGGCTTCCGAGCGGCCGCCCTTGCCGCACCCAGTTGCGGGGACCCATGATCGAAGCCTTCGTGGCGCGCGGCGTCGCGTGTCCCCGGGGCGCCGGGTACCGGTAGGGGCGATCCTTCCGCCAGGCGCTCCCCACGATCCTCGAGCGGATGCCTGGATGCCTGGATGCCGGGAGGGTCCCGTGTCGGACGTCGTCCCCCTGGAGGAGGCGCACGCTGCCGTTCGGCGGCGGCGCGATCCCCGCGCATCCTTCGCCCTGGCCCTCCTGCTCTGGCCCTTCAGTTGCGGTGGCGGCGATCCCCCGGAGGCCCCGAGCCCCGCGGTAGGCCCGTCCTCGCTGGTCCTGACGCCCAGCGAGCTCATCCTCCCGGAGCGGGGAACGAGCGCGGTCTCCGCGACGGTCCTCGATCCCACCGGCCAGCCCGTGGAGGTCCCGGTCCTGTGGGGGAGCTCCGATGCCAGCGTGGCGCAGGTGGCCGACACCGGCGGGGTGCTGGCCGTGCAGGCGGGCTCCGCGCTGGTCTGGGCTCGAGCCGCCTCCCTGGTGGAGACGGTCCCGGTGACGGTGGTGCCACCCCTCTCGGTGGAGGTCTCCTACCGCCTCCTCCCTCCGGACTCGGTGAACGCCACGGCGTCCGCCACCCCGGGCTCGTGCGTGTATCGCCTTACGGCCTCGGTCTCCGGGGGAGCCCCCGGCGATTCGGCCACCTGGGCCGCCAGCGCCATCGACGCGCTGGACGATTCCGGGAGCCCGGTGACGCTGGAGGTGACCACCACCGACATGCTCGACCGCTTCGGGACGCTGGTCATGCGGAGCGGCGACGATCTGGAGAGCACGCCCCTGCGCATCGCCGCGTCCAGCGCCTCGGGCATCGTGAACCGGGTCCGGTACACCGTCGGCGCCGAGACCCGCAGCGTTCGGATCCCGGTGGCCTGTACGTCCGAGACCGAGGACCCGGCACCGTCGGGGACGGGGTGAAGACGACGGAACCTCGGGGCTCGACCTCGACGCGACCCCCGGCGAGGGCATCCTCCGCTGCTCGGCCCCGACGGGAGGTTGCACCCGTCGGCGATTCGCTTCTGGAGCGGGCCCGGTCCGCCATCGACGGAGGCCCACGCATGGCGGCCCAACGTGCGACCCTCCAGCGACTCGTGGCGCCGACCCTCCAGCGCCTTCGGGGGGAGAAGCCGGCGGCCGCGGGGAGCGCGGGGGGGCGGAGCGACCTCCCCGGAGCGGTGGTGGAGGCGGGCCTCCGGGAGCACGGCGAGGATCTCTCCAACGTCGCCGTCCACCGGAACTCCTCGGTGCCGAAGACGGTGGGGGCCCTGGCCACCGCCCAGGGCGACGCCATCCACCTGGGCCCCGGCGCCGGTTCGCCGGAGATCCTGAGGCACGAGGTAGGCCACGTCATCCAGCAGCGGCAGGGACGGGTGCAGCCCACCACCGAGGTGGCCGGCGTTCCGGTGAACGACGATCCGGGGCTGGAGCACGAAGCCGACGAGATCGGGCGCCGCCTGACCTGACCGGGGCCCCTTTCGGCCCTCACCCTGCAGGCGCTCGCGTCCCCACGGAGCGGTCGCGCCCCGGGTCGCATCTACGGGTAGTGGCGTTCTCGTCGAAGTCGGAACTGGCTCACCACGAAGACGCTCAGCCCCACGACGGCCACGACGCTCACGATGAGGGTCTGCCGTGCCTTCCAGTACGGGTCGCACCAGAGCGTGCCGACCAGCGCCAGGCAGAAGACCACCACCAGGGCCAGGTGAGCGTGGGTGGTATAGAAGCGCTTCAGGTCGAATCGGGACTCGGTGAGGAGCCAGAATCCCACGTACAGGAGCGCGAGGAAGCAGATCCAGAAGCGGACGGTCCACCGCGCCGGGCACATGTACCGGCAGACCAGCTCTTCGAGTCCGTGGAATCTGGACGAGAGCCACCCCGTGGGGGCGGGCGAGAGGAAGATGGGCTCCAGCCAGTCGTTCAGCGGGTCCATGGAGCTGCGGCGGGCCGACCAGCCCCCCACGCCCGAGAAGGAGAGGTCCGCCACGCGCACGAATTCCTCCGGGGATTCCTGCGTGCCGATGACGGCCAGGGGGAGGACGTTGGGCACGAGGGAATAGAGGCTCGTGCCGTCCAGGCGATCCAGCGCGGATCGTAGTCGGCGCGTGCGGCCCGCCAGGTCCAGCTCCGCCATGGCCGACCCGGGCTCCACCGCCGAGAGGTCCACCAGGAAGAGGTCGAGGGAGTCGGTCCGGAGCCGACTCATGTTGGGCACCGAGTAGAAGCCGCAGGGGTGGTCCAGCGAACCGTCGTCGTCCAGGGGCAGCCCGTCCGGGCCTTCGAGGTGCGGATCGCCGCCGGGTGGCTGGATGCACTGGAGGGGGACGATGACGTTCAGGCGGTAGTCCTGCTCGAGGCGAAGGAACCGATTCCCGTCGGCTCCCCGGGCCATGAGGGAGTCCTTCAGCGAGCCGAAGAAGTCCATGTCCTGAAGGACCTCGAAGAGCTGCTCCTGCCGCTCCGAACCCATCTCCGAGAAGTCGAAGTGGAGGGTGATGCCGTCGCCCAGGGTGCGCGTGGGGCTGTTGCCCAGGGAGATGAACGGCTTGACGACGTTGGTGAAGTTCTCCAGCGGCGGCGCGATGACGTCCAGGAGCTGGGACCGGAGCGTCTCGAAGGGCCCCCGGAAGGCGTCGGACCCGGCGTCCAGCGAATCCGGGAGCCAGCTCCAGTCCCCCTGATAGACGATGACGTCGGTGCTCACCTTGTGACGCTGCGCGGTGATGGAGAAGTCGGAGAAGTCCCGGCGCTGGAAGAACCAGGCATCCTCGGGATAGGCTCCCGTCCTCCAGTGGAGGGGATCCTGGATGCGCCCCTGACCGTCGAAGGTGAGCCCGTAGTACCCGATGCGGGTCAGCAGGCTGAGGTCGATGGTGTCCGGCTCCACCAGCTCGGTGGCGGTCTGCGGTGCCTCCCAGAAGGGGTAGATGCCGTAAAACTCCGGCTCCCAGAGGCCGCCCTCGTCGAAGAACCCACATCCACACCCGTCCCCCGTCCATGCCAGCGGCTGGAGGTTCAGCGAATCCGGGCGGAAGCCGGGAGCCTGCTGGGCCAGGCTCAGGATCCGCTCCGTGACCCGATCCGAGGGCGGTGGGTGGAGCTCGGCGAAGGTGGTGCGGAGGGCCGTGCGGAGCATGTAGCCGTCGGGGAACCAGACCCCCACCAGCGGCTGGAGGGCCGCCCGGACCTCCTCGGGGACGATGGGACCCTCGTCGCCGTCGGCGGGAGCGAAGGCGGTGATCCGCCCGACGAGGCTGTCCCGAAGCACCTGCGCCGTGGTATCCGGGGGCACGGCGTCCAGGGCATCGTCGATGACGGGGGGTGGGGGCGCGACGGTGTCCGAGCCGAGCTGGAGGAGGGTGTCCACCGCGGCCGCCACGCTCACCGAGTCCACGAAGCGGGCGTCCGCCAGACCGGTCAGGCCGTCGAGATCGGAGCCGAAGGCGTCCCGGGCGAGAGCCTCCAGGGCGGGGGAAGGGAGCGGGCTGTCCCACGCGATGCCCCAGAGCCTGGGGGCGCTGGGCTCCGCCAGTTGGGCGAAGGCGCTGTCGTCCAGGAGGAAGGGCCGGGACAGGGACACGGTGGCCAGGGCGGGGGCCGTCTCGGCGGAAAGGGCGTCCGCGGCCTGGGCCCGGGCCGACGACGGGGCCAGGAGGGTGGCGCCTGCGACGACCCACGGGAGCCACCCGCCGGACGTTCTCATGTGGTGCGCCCCTCCTTCCGCAGCTCCTTGCGGATCCCTTCCCGCAGGTCCGCCGTCCCGATGGCCCGACGTCCGTCCCGGAGGGCGCTCACCGCCCCGAAGCGCACCACGTTGGTGATGGCGCCTCCGCTGAGCTCGTGCTCCGTCGCCAGCCGCTCCAGATCCACCTCCGGGTCCAGGGGGCAGTCCGGGGTGCGCAGGATGCCCTCCCAGAGCTGGAGTCGAAGCTCGGCGTCCGGGAGGGGGAAGTAGACGATGGACTGGAAGCGTCGGGCGAAGGCCTCGTCGATGTTGGCCTTCAGGTTGGTGGCGAGGATGACCAGCCCCGGGAAGTCCTCCACCCGCTGGAGGAGGTAGGAGACCTCCTGGTTGGCGTGGCGGTCGTGGGAGCTGGTGGTCTGGGTCCGCTTCCCGAAGAGGGCGTCGGCCTCGTCGAAGAAGAGGACCCACTCCTTGTTCTCCGCCTGATCGAAGACCTGGGCCAGGTTCTTCTCGGTTTCGCCGATGTACTTGGAGACCACCATGGAGAGGTCGATGCGGTAGACGTCGGCGCCCACCGCGGCGCCGATGAGGGTGGCAGTGAGGGTCTTGCCGGTGCCGGGAGGCCCGTAGAAGAGGCTCCGGTAGCCCGGCTTCAGCGATCGCCGGAGGCCCCAGTCGTCCATGATGGTGTCGGCGTGCTCCAGCCAGGCGGTGAGGCGGGTGATCTCGTCCATGACCGAGGGCTCCACCACCAGGTCCTCCCAGTCGAGTTCCGTGGTGATGCGCTTGGCGGGGAAGCGGATGCTGTAGTCGGGGCGGTGCAGGGCACCGGTGGTGACGCGGTCCAACGTCTCCGAGGAGACGGAGAGGGCGGCGCTGAAGAAGGGCTCGGCCCCTCCGGCGTGCTCCACGAGGAGGACCCGGTCGCGGAGGAGCGGGTGATCCGGGTCGAAGAGGGCGGCAAGCTGGAAGCGGGTCTCCAGGTCGTCGCCGGAGACGACGAAGGCCGCGGTCTCCAGGGTGGGGAGGAAGCCCCCGTGGGCGGCTCCCGTCCGTCCCCCGAACTCCGCGAAGCCTCGATCCAGGTTCTTGTTGCGGATCAGGAACAGATCCAGGAGCTGGGGGCGGATGTGCGGCAGAAGAGCGAGCCCCAGGACCACCCGCTCCTCGAAGCCGAGGTCGTACCCCCGCACCACCTCCGCGAAGCCGGAGGGATCCTCCTCGAGGTCCGGCGGCGCCAACCCCTCCCGGGACCACGGTGTCGAGGAGCCCTCGAAGTAGTGGGCCACGCGGGCCTCCAGGACCCGCTCCAACCACGCCACTTCACGGTCCAGCGCCGCGGCGTTCGCCTGGAGGACCGACGCGGTCTCGGCCGGCGCATCCCGAGGTGGGGGGAAGGGGATGGCCCGACTCATCGCCAGTCCACGTGGAGGACGTCGGGCATCCAGGGGAGGGCCACCGTCCGGAAGGTCCAGGGGACACGGTCCAGCAGGACGTCGACGCCCCGGAGCTCCACGCCGAGGTCCCACCGGTCGTCCCCCCGGTGGAGCCAGCCCTCGCGCTGGAGGAAGGTCTCCCGCAGCCCCTCCGGAGAGGCTTGCCCCAGGGCGTCCCAGTGCTGGATCATGCCCTCGAGGAGCTGGTCCACCGCCTCGGTCTCCTCGGGCGTCGCCTCGAGGCGACGAGGCACCGGGCTCTCCAGGGGGAGACCGCAGAGGAGCTTGGGCAGGAGCAGGAGGAACTCCGGGGCGTCGGTGGATCCGGTGGCCAGCAGGTGCAGGAGCTGCACCCCGCGCGTCGCCGCCGTCCGGCTCCGGAAGGCCCGGTCCTCCAGGAGTCCCAGCATGGAGAACAGCCGGGGGAGGAAGGGGGCGGCCAGGACCAGCCCGGCGTTGGCCACCAGGAGGTCGGTGTCGGAATCGAGGTCCTCCTCCGGGGCCTCTGCGTCGTTCCCGTCGCGGCTCCGCGGCTCCTGGTCGGAGGAGGTCGTGTCGAGGAACCCACCGGCGAAAGACGTCGCATCCGGGGAGGTCGCGGCGTCTCCGGGCCCCGAGACCAGGGCCTGGAGGTGGGCGGGATCGGCCAGGGCGGGATGGGCCGGTGCGGGACCGGTCAGCCGATGGGTGAGCGCCCGGAAGAGCGGCGCGGACGGCTGCTGGAGGCGGTCGGCGACCTCGGGGAGGAGCATGGAGAGGAACTCCTTGGGACGGAAGACGCCCTCGCGGGTGAGGAGGACTTCGAGGGTGGCCTGCCATCGGAGCGTCGAGACCCGCTCCGGGGAGGCGTCCATCCCGGCGTCCCGCACCACCTCCTCGACGAGGTCTCCAGCCAGGCGCGCATGGGCGTAGGCCCCCGGACGAAGGAGGAGGATCATTCGAGCAAGGAGGTGCTCGGGCAAGACCCGGGCGAGGGCCGGTCGGACCTCCGGGTCGTCGACGAGGCGCCGGAGGGGCTCCGACGGGCTGGAGATGGCCTCCAGCATCCGCGTCAGCTCGGCCCGCACGGGACCGGGATCGTCCCACCCCCGGGCCGCCCGAACCACCGCATCCGCGAGGCTTTCGGGCCGACCCCGACGCAGGTCTCCAGCGACTCGATCCCCGGCGACCAGATCGATGGTACCGTCACCTGCGCGACTCGGCGAGGACGTGGAGGCGTTCGCCGGCTCGGCCCTCTCGGGGGCGGGTTGGGCCAGCTCCTCCAGGTCCACCGTGGCCCCGGCGAGGAGGGCCCGCAGGAGGCGGGCGACGAACCCCGGAGGATCCGTCGCCCGGGCCAGCGCGCCGGGGATGGCGTCCCGCAGGCGGATGGCCCCAGGCAGTCGGAGGACGAGGTAGGCGTCCACCAGATGGCGGAGGTCGTCCGCGGAGAGGCCGTCACCCCATCCCGCCGGGGTATCCCCCCCCTCCTCCACCGCCCGAAGGAGGCGGAGAACCTGGCCGGGCTGCTCCTCCACGAGGGCGGGAAGGAGCGCCGCCAGGGTGCCCGAGGCAACTGCTTCGGAGCCCGTCGGTGGGACGAGGGCCCGGCGGACCCGATCCGCCGACTCGTACATCTGGACCAACGACGCTCGCTCGTCCGGATCCACGGGGGAAACGCCGGCCGCGGAACGGGCCGGCGCCACCGCCTCCTGGAGGGCCTGCACCCAGCCATCGGCCCACCGGAGCCGTTCGGACGGGAGGCTGTAGGCGGGGTGGGGGCGGGGGGCGGCCGGGGGTCCGGCACGATCGGGGCGGAACCCCAGCACCCGAAGGAGCTGGAGAAGGAGGGCCGGCGGGAAGCGGTCCACGACGCTCCGGAGGACCCACCGGGAGGAGGCATGTCGGGCGAAGACCTGCCGGATCACCTCCGGGGCCTCTGCCCGCAGACGCCGCCAGACCGCCACCAGGGTGTCCACCGGCCCGCCGAGCACGGCGTCCTCCAGGACGGCCTCGTGAACGGATCGCGGACCGGAGCGCGCGTCATAAGCGTCTCCTGCCGTCGGGGCCGGAGTGGTCGGCGGCGCCTCGTTCATGTGGCGTAGGAGGGTGGCCCGCGGTTCGGCGAGGGAGGCGGCGGACTCCAGGCTGGCGCGGACTGCCTGGAACGTGGTGGCGGGGTCCAATCCGGAGGCGCGGGCCCGGGCGGAGAGGAGGCGGGCGGCCAGCACCGTGTTCCTGGGGTGGGGCGAGCCCGCCGCGGCGTCCTCCGACGCGCCTGGGGCTCCGGCCAGGGTGGCGAGCGCCTCTTCTCGAACGACGAGGCGTGTGAGGTCCTCGGGGGAGGCTGCTCCCGTTCCCATCCACGTATCGGGGAGGCCTTCGATGGAGGCCAGGAGGCGAGCGGGGACGAGGTCCCCACCGGCCAGCGCGGTCACCCAATCCTGGGTCAGGGCGGGAGCTGCGGATTCCGCCACCCGCCGTCGCACGGACCGAATGGAAAGGACACGGGCCAGGGCCGCCACCGCTTCGGCCCGATCCCGCGCCTCCACCCGAGCCCAGGTCGTCTCCGCATCGCCGGGGGAGCCGTCCCGTAGCGCCCGGAGGAGGAGGTCGGTGGGGCTGTGGGACTCCGGGCCTCCGGAGTCGGCCTCGACGAGCTCCGAGGTCGTGTCGTCCGCGGGCTTCGGGGGCTGGAAGGTAGCGTCCTGGGACCCGGCCGACTCCGCCGCTCCACCCGGCTCCGCGGACCCGGAGCGGCCGTCAATGCCGCTCTCCGCGGCTCCGGGCTCCGAAGCTCCGTAGGGTCGGTCGGAAACCGGCACCTGGGTCCCGTGGAGCTCGCTTCGCGCCTGGTCCAGGAGCTCGAGTATGGCGGCGGAATGTGGCAGGTCGGGGGTGCCGACGCCCGGGCGCGCCGGCTGCGTGGTGGACAGATCGACCTCGACCGTCGGATCCTCGCCAGCCTCCCGTTCCGCGGCGGCCGCCCCGGCGAGGTGCTCCAGGTGCCGAAGGTGCTCTTCCACGGAGCGGCCGGCCCGTCCGGCGTCGGCCTGGATGAGCTGCAGGGGCCAGGAGCCGCCGTGGGGGGCAGACGGCTCCACCTCCGAGCCGGTGGATGAGCCGGCCAGATAGCGGAGGGCGGCCTCGTACAGCGCGGCGGCCCGGGGTGGGTGACCCCGGCCGGCGCTCCTTCCCGCCTGCGCTGCGGAGGTGTCCGGAGCCGGATGGCCCGCTGGCGCGACGTCCCTGGCCACCCGGGTGCCGCTCGGCGTCGCCGTCGCCCCCCCGACGGGCCCGGAGCTCCCATCGAACTCCCGGACTACGGCGGACAGCCAGCGGACGAACCCGGGAAGGGTCGTGGATGTCGGGCCGCCGACCGGGTCCGCCTGGAGACGGGCGAGGAGCCGAACCGCGTCCTCGAGCCACCAGTCCGGGAACAGCCGGGCGACCCGCGCCAGGACCGGAGGATCGGCGACGGCTTCCCGAAGCTCTCGGCGGACCCGGTCCGGGTGCTCCCGGATCCAGCGAGCCCACAGCGCCCCTGGCGTCGCGGGGTCCCTTCGCCGGAGGAGGTCGCGGAGTCGGCGTCCAACGAGCCGTTCCGCCGAAGCCGCCCCATCCACCCGGCGGTCGCCGGCGGAGGTGCCCGTCCGCTCCTCCACCAGGGTCTCATCGGGATGCGATGCGGTTCCCCGGGAGCCTCGCACCGATCGGGCTCCATCCGACCCGTTTCCAGAGGCGAGCACCGGCCCCCGGGGCTGCGCCGGCACTCCGCCCGGATGCTCCGGTCTGCCGACCTCGACCATCACCGTCCGCGCCGCCGCCTGGGCCAGCTCCTCCGACCCCCAGGGCGTCGCCTGGACGGCGCCGGCCAGCACGGTTCGCGCCGGCGAGCCGGCCGGTCGGGTCACGGTGGCACCCAGGAGAGCCACCAGGAAGGCTCGCTCCATCGCCTGGCGGCCGTCCTGCGTGGGCACGTGTCGGTCCAGGAGCGCCCGGATGCGGCGTCGTGCCTCCCCGAGCCGTCCAGCGTCGGCTACGGGAAGCGTGCCCAGGAGGTGGGCGATCGTTCCCTCCGGGAGTTGCTCCACCAGCCGACGCAGGGCCGGGGCGGCCGGCTCGACGGTGCGGAGGAGTTGGAGGAGCTCGCGGGGCCGGGTCCGTACCATCCGGTCCAGAAGGGCGTCCATCTCGTCCACGTCCATGGTCGCGCGCCGCCAGGGAAGCCGACCGGACCGCAGGTAGCTGCGCAGGATCTCCCGGTCACTCTCCTCCCGAGTGACGGACCGGACGCCCGGCGAGGGCCTCCATGGGTCCAGCTCGCCGAGACCGGCGAGGGCCGATCGGAGTTCCTCCTCCAGCCGTCGGGGGAGCACCTCGGGCCAGGCGGACCAAGGGAGCTCTCCCAGGTCCAGCTCGAGCTCCTCCACCACCACCATGCGGTCCGCCGGGACGAGGTCGTCCAGGACGCGCTCCACGACCGGGAGGGCACGGGTCCGGACCACCGAGGTCAGATGGGAGGCCAGGTCGCTTCCCTTCTCCTCCTTCGGGAAGGAGACATCGAAGACGGCGGCGTCGATCCGGTGGCTTTCACTCCCCACGGCCGCGTGCCTCCGCCCAGAAGAAGCGCACGAGCTCCGAGGCCGCGTCGTCCACGGCGCGGCCGTCCCCTCCATCCCCGTGGGCCCAGGCCTCCGGCAGGGACTGGAGCCAACTCCGCCGGGCATCCCGCCAGGCGTCGTCCAATGCCACCAGCTCCTCCATGCGTGGACGGGAGAGCCAGTAGCAGTCGGCCCGGACATGGGCGGGACACTGCGCACCCACCACTTCGTCGGCCCTTCGCCGGAAGTCGTCGTCCCGGGCCCGACCGCCCCACCCCGGGAAGACCACACTCACCCGGAGCCCGTAGAAGTCTTCCCAGGCCTCTCGGCCCACTGCCTCGCCCACCGGGCGGAGCTGGATGTGCTCCACCACCCGGAAGGGGGCCTCGGGGCGGACGCCCAGGAGGAGTGCGACCCGTCGCTTGAAGCCCGAGGGGGTCGACTCCGGGTCCAGGTGGTCGAAGCCGCCGCCCCGATCCCGGGTGGCGCGGGGAATGTCCCGGAGCAACCGCGCCCGGCTGCGCACGAGCCACGCCGGCTCCTCGTCCAGTGCTCCCTGGTCGTCCCCTTCCGCCGAGGACCGGGGAGCCAGCGACTCGCCGTAGATGGCCAGCATGTGGTCCTGAAGGCGGCTTCTCCGATCCACCGTGTCGTCGTGTCGGGCCACCGCACGGGCCAGGTGGGTCCCCGGATCCCGGTGGTACGGACCGAAGCCGCCCGACGCATTGTCGTCCGGCGCCTCCCGCTCCCCGTAGAACCGGTCGAACCCCGGCATCTCCTCCGGTCCCACCACCTGGGTCGCGTAGGTGGAGGCGTCGGCACGGCCGCCGGCTCCTTGCTCCTCCAGGGAGAAGAAGGAGCGCAGGTGGGCCAGGTTCGCCAGGTAGTTGGCAAGGAGCTGTTCCGGCAGGAGAAGGAAGGACTTGAGCCGGAACGCGCTGGTCCACTCCTCCTCGGAGGCCGAGTCGGGGACGCCCTCCTGGTTGATTCCGTAGATGGCGGGAAAGTGCTGCTGGATGGACCGGTATCGGCCGAGATTTCGATGGACACCGGCAGGGAGGTCGCGACGCACGGCGGTTCCCACGCCCCGTCGTCGGTCCAAGCGATGCCCGCCCCGGGCCGCGCGGTACCGATGGGTGAAGCTCGACGGACCGGCGAGGGGCTCCCCGCGACGCCAGAGGCGGACCCGCCCGTGGCTGCTCTCGGACGGGTCCCCGTCCCACAGCTCGGACCCGGGGGTGACCAACCAGGGGACCGTCCATCCGTCCGTGGTCTGGTCCGGGGCGTAGCGGGGAAGCACGTCGGCCACCCGCTCCTCGGCCTCGGAGGCGCCGTCCTCGTGACGTCGGAGGTGGAGGTTTCGGACGCCGATCACCCCCTCCACCGCCTGGATGCGGGAGAGCAGGTCCGCCAGGAAGAGCGTGCGGGGGTCGTAGTCCGGGTCGTCCACCAGCCTCCGGCCTCCGCACCCCACCGGTCCGGTGGGCACCCGGCCCGGCCGGGCGTCGTCCAGGCCCTCGTCCCAGCTCTCCTCCTCCTCGGGGTCCATGGGCCGAGGGCGTCCCGCCACGTAGTCCTCGGCCGAGCGGTAGATGTCGGTGAGGATCTCCGAGATGGGGCGGGCCCCGGCGATATCCACGTCGGCGACCAGGTGGTAGGGGGTCCGCCGAGCCACGGTCACCGTGTCCACGTCCTCACCCAGGTTCCGGGCGGCGGAGAGGATGCCGTGGGCCTTCCCCAGGAGCTCCACCTCGTTCCCGACGGCCTCCTCGGAGGGTCGGAGCAGGATGCGCATGAGTCCCGGCCCGCCCTGGCCGGCCTCGTCCCCACCTGCCCAGGGCCAGGGCCGGATCCAGGCGTCGTCCACCTCCTCGACACAGGCCAGGATGGTCTGCCGGTAGTCGGACGGGGTGGTGGGCCGGCAGGGTAGGATGTCCTCCGGCGGGTAGAGCCCCTGACCTTCGTAGTCCAGCACCCCGTCGGGCCCGGTCAGGTGGTCCTCCACGTCGAAGCCCACCCGGTAGAGGAGGTCGGTCAGCCCGAAGCAGAGGTGCTCCAGGATGGTGATGCCGGGGTCGTGGAGGTTGTAGTCCGTCCACTGGTCGCTCCCCAGCCGCTCCAGCCATCGGATGGCTTCGGACCGGAGGGTCTCGAAGTCCGTCGGGTCCGCGTCCCGCGAGCGACGGGGGATGCTGGGGCTGTCGCTCACGAACCGGCGTCGTCCGGGGAGCCACCTTCGCCGGCGGGCGGCAGGGGATCCGGGGCGTCTTCCGAAGGCAGCGTACGGCTTCGGGGGGTGTCCTCCGGCGCCCGCATGGTCGGGTAGCGCCAGAGCTGGGTGACGTGGAAGAGGATCCGGGGAGGGGGCTGGTCCTTCTCGGCGGGGTACTCCCGCCGCGTCCGGACCTCCAGGTAGTACTCCGTGGGCTCCCCGGTCCAACGGAGCTGGAGTTTGTCGGCACGGGACCGGAAGTAGGCGTGGTGGGCCTTGATCCGGTTCTTCCATCCGAAGATGCGCTGGAGCCAGTCCGTCGGCTGGTAGGCGTTCATCGCCACGGCGTGGATGAGCGCGTAGTAGCCCTGACCCGGGATGCCGCCGACTCCCGCCGTCACCTCCAGGGCGCGACAGCCGCTCAGGGGCCCGGTGATCCGGTGCCATGCGCCGTCGGCACGCACGGTCTCCGGGTCCACGCCGGCCGGCACCACCCCGGCGCGAGCCCGAGAACGGATGAGTCCACCGACGTCCAGGTCGGCTTCAGGCCGGGCCTGGTTCACCCCGAGCCTACGGCCCGGCGCCAGGGAGAGGAGAGGGTCGGGTCGGGCGGGTCCGGCTACCTCCTCACCGGTGCCCTCGGAAGGATCGCTCCCCGTACCGTCCTCCGGGTCCTCCTCGTCCGGCGGATGCACGACCTGGAGGGCGTCCTGGCCCCGGTCGAAGCGGATCCGCCAGAGGGGCCCCGCAGCCTCCTGGCCCTCCCGGAAGAAACTGACGAGGCTCTGCCCCGACACGCCGGACTCCGCCGTGCGGGTGAAGACCTGCAGGCCGTCCTCGGGCGTCTTGTTGAACCCTTCGTCCTCCATGTTGAGGGTGGAGTCGATGAGGTCGTGGAAGTGCTGCTCCTCCGGAAGCGAGCCCGCCCTGAAATAGTTCTTGAGCGTCTGGCGACTCTTCCGGGTCTTGGGCGTGTCACTCACCGTCAGGCTCCAGGATGAAGTCCCGTCCGATCTCGAGTTCGCCCACGCCGGTGATGTGGGGCTCGAAGGCCTCCACGTCGGAGAGGGCGTGTACGAAGTGCGTGGGCCGGGGAACGGCCAGGCTCCAGGGGTACCGGGCGCTCACCTCCCGGTCCATCGTCGACGTCTGCACCCGTACCCAGGGGGCCCCGGGGCCGGTGGACCTCCGCCGCACCGCCGTGGGGGAGAGGTAGGGGCGTGCCGATGGCTCGAAGACCCTCGCGGTGTCGCGGCGGTAGTAGTCCCCGGGACGGTTCTTGTCCTCCGAGACGTGCAGGAGGGAGACGTCCGTCACGAAGTCCACGAAGGGGAGTCCGTAGAGAAGGGCCGCCACGTCCTTCTCCCGGACCACCCACCCGAAGCGCCCCCCGCGTCCCTCCGCCCGCCAGGGCGCCAGGTGGTCCACCAGGGCACGGTTGATGCGGTCCAGGCGTTGTCCCTTCCGAACTCCCCCACGAAGCTTGACCCGACACCGGACCTGGAGCTCCTCGTAGACCGGATTCCTCACGGTGACCCGGGCCGACGCCGGGGCCACGCCCTGGAGCTCCCGTCGGATCTCCTCCAGCTCCAGTCCACTGAAGAACTCGGGCCGCCAGCGGTCGGTGGAGGGGGGACGGAGGCGGGGGACCACCACCATCAGGACCTGGCCTCGGGCCTCGTCGGGGTAGCTCTGGATCTCGGTGTTGGGCAGGCACTTGGCCTTGGAGACGTCCGGGAACCGCTCCAGCACCAGGTGCTCGTAGTCCCAGGGCGTGACCGCGCGACCCTTGTGACGGAGCCGCTCGCTCGCCCGGGTGGCCAGCCGCTCGAAGTCCTCCGCCGGCCGGCCTCCGCTGGAGGGACCCACCTGGAGGACCCGCTCCAGCCCGGGGATCTGCTCCACAGGTGCCTGGATGGTCCCGGGGGGAATGGCGATGCCCGGGTTGCTCCGCCCCTCCTCTCGTGCGTCCCACACCACCCGCACCCCGCCGGTGGCGATCGAGTGGAGGCGGAAGGCCGCCGAGGCCAGTTCGTCGAACCCCACGGCGAGCCAGTACAGGCCGCCCGGGAGGATGGTGTTGTCGGTGTCGATGTCGCCGGGGATGTCCAGCGTGACGAGGCCCGTGCGCTGGAATCCGTGGGTGCTGTCGTCCACGACCTGGAGCGGGGAGAAGCGGTGCCACCGGTTCGACGCGAGGTAGTACCAGACCGGACGCCCAGCCTCCGCGATCTCCGCCGGGGCGCTGCGGACCGCCTGCACCAGGAGGGAGAGTCGCCCTTCGAGCCGGGAGGCCTCCAGGCCGAGGTAGAGGTAGCCGTCGTATCCGTGCCGGGCGCCGGGCCGGGTGTCGGAGGCGGCCCCGGGGCCGCCGGGCATGAGGGGGAACCGTTCGTCGGAGAAGGCGGAGCCGAGGTCGAAGGAGCCGAAGGGGTGGTCGTGGAAGATCTTCTCCTGCATGTCTCCCGCGTCGCCCAGCTCCGGCTCGCTCCCCACGGTGATGCTCGAGCGCGCCACGTAGTTCAGGGTCATCCGGTCGATCACCGGCGTGTAGGGGGCGTTGGGCTGGGGCACGGGCTTCTTGCTGCGGGCGGCGGCCTGCACGGCGCGGGTGAGGACCTCGGCATACGCGCCGTGCCCGAAGTCGGTACGGGAGGGCGTGAGGGAGATCTGGAAGACGCCGTTGCGTTGCCGCGGGTCCCGCCGAAAGTCCGCCTCGCCCACCGTGGGCGAGAGAGGCTCGAAGTGGTCCAGGACGTTCAGCGGGATGGTGACCTCGGGGCGGAGCCGATCCTCGGGGCCCCGTTCGAAGAGGGGTGCCTGCGGGCGTCGTCCGGGGTCCAGGGGCCAGAGCCTCCGGTCACGGAGTACCGAGAGATCCACCTGGAAGGGGTGGCCCGAATAGTCCTGGTCGTACTGGAGGTAGTGGGTATGCCACCCCCCGGGAAGCCGGGGCAGCCCGCCCCACTCCACCTCCAGCCAGGCCTTCACCAGGCGCTTCCGCGCAGCCTGATAGCTGGCGAAGGCGAAGGCGGCGTTGCGGTCCGGAAGGGGTCCGAAGGGCTGGAAGGGTCGAGAGGCGTCCACCGGCCCCAGCTTGTTGAAGACCACCAGGTCGGTGGCTCCCCGCACGGTCGCCTCCAGGTCCACCCGATCCAGCTCCAGACAGCGGAGGATGGAATAGGGGAAGAACTGGGCGTCGGGTCGGATCCGGAACCGGAGGACCGGGAGGGAGGTGGCATACCCCGCGCCGTGGATGGCCGGATCGTAGGGCACCACGGGCTTCGCCCCGGGACCCAGCTCCAGCACCGCCTGGAAGCCCACCCCTTCGTCCAGGGTGGAGACGAAGGGACTCGCCACCGTCTGCCATCCCTCGGGCGCGGTATGGCTCACCTGGAGGGCCCTGCGGAAGAGATCCTGGAAGAGGGCCCGCCGGTCTCGCCGGAAGAGCTCCTGGACCACCCGGGCCGAATCGTCGTCCGGGTCCAGGCGCTCCACCACCCGGGCCACGGCCTCCTCACGTCGGGTGCGGTCCTCCGGGCGGAGAGGGGTGCTGCTCAGGAGCTCCCGTGTGAAGATCTCGCCGAGCTCCCGGTAGCACTGCTCCAGCGTGGCTTCGTCCCGGTCGCCCTCGGCGCGCCCCTTCGCCGGAGATGGGTCCGGTCCGGGGCGCAGCCGGAAATCCATACGGAGGGTCCGGGTGCCCTCGGTGAGGTGCAGGGTGGGGCTGGCCACCGCGAATCCCAGCGCCGGCGTGGCCGCCTCGTTGCTCCCTCCCGGGCTCCGGAAGAGCGGGACGCTGCCGGTGAGGTCCTCCTCGCCGACGACAGGGTCCGCCTGACGGACGTGGATGCCGGTGATGAATCCGAGCTCCCGCTCCGGGGAAACCATCCCGTCCCGCTGGGCGAAGAGGGCGCGCACCGCCGCCACGCGTGCGTCCGTCACGCGGAGCGCACGGTCCGAGCGGAACACGATGTCCCGGTTCTCTTCGTCCCGACCTGCCGAGAAACCCGTGCCTCCGGGGACCTGCAGCTCCCGTACCCCCGGCACCGGGAACAGCGCAAGGTGCACCTCGTCGGGGTGGCGCGGGAGGGGTGCGAAGCCGAGGACGTCCAGGTAGTAGAACTCCAGACGTCTCCGGGCGAAGCTGTTCATGGCGCGTTGGGCCCGGCGGAACAGCTGGAGGAAGGCGAGGGAGAGGGCCAGCGAAGGCTCGTGCCCCTGGGCCCGCATCAGGAGGTCGAGCTGTTCACGACACTCCTCCTGGATCTCCGCCACCAGACCCAGGATGCGGTCGCCGGCGTGGGCCAGGGCGGCCAGGCGCTCCTCGTCCGATCCGGTGGGTGCCCGCAGGACCGCAGCCGACTCCGAGCGGGACTCGGCGAAGGGGCGCCAGACGGGCTCGGGCCGGCCGTCGGCTCCGAGGTTGGGCGCCCACAGGTCCTCGAGCTGCTGGACGGCGGCCTGGAGGGTGGCGTGCAGTTCCTCCAGCTCCGGACCTCCTCGCCGCCCGAGTGAATGGCTCCAGTGGAGGAGCTGCTCGCCGAGGTGGTTCACCGCCCGGGCTCGCTCGTCCACTTCGCCCAGCCCCTGCAGGCGCACCCGCTCCGTCGGCACGTCGAGGCTCACCATTTCCGCCAGCACCACCACGGGCTGCCCGGCGTAGAGGTCGGACCAGTCGTCTCCCCCGGACCCGTCGGCCCGGGAGGTACGGAATCGACCGCTCCCCTTCCGGGGCTCGAATCGGAGGTTCTCCGCCAGCCGGGCCGTCAGGGTGACCAGGTCCGCCACAGTCATCTCGTCCGGACGGATGTAGCCGTCGGCCAGGGCGCCGGGGAGTCGATCCCGCTGTGCGGTGCCGTCGCGGATCCGTCGTCCGGTGCTCTCCCCCCGGCTGCTCATCGGGTCGTGCGGCCGGGCCTCATGCCCGTCCCCGGCCCACGTCCACGTCCGTCCCTTCCAGCAGGTAGAAGGGGTAGACCATGTTGCTGCGGGTGTTGGTGGAGCGG
>CAKZOQ010000263.1 GCA_937136445.1 uncultured Gemmatimonadota bacterium | reverse complement strand
GCGGATGAGTCGGGCCTGCCGCTCCCGGGGAGCCCCTCGGATGCCGGTGCCCAGGATGCCGTCCACCACCACCGCCCCCTCCACCAGCTCGGCGAAGGCGTCACCGTCCATGGCCTGGTCGTCCCGAACCTCGAGTCCCCATCCGTGGGCCAGGGTGGAGTCCGATCCCTCCAGCGCCTCCCGGGACGCTGCGCGGACGGCGACCACGTCGCGGCCCCAGGCCCTCAGGGTCCGCAGGAGCACCAGGCAGTCTCCACCGTTGTTCCCCGCCCCCACCAGACCCACCACCCGTCCTCGCGGATGCAGGTGCTGAAGGAGCTCCGCAGCGGCCCGTCCGGCGTTCTCCATGAGGACCGGCTGGGGGACGCCCAGCTCGTCGATGGCCCGGGCGTCGAAGGCCGCCGACTCCTCCCCGGTGGGCAGGGGGAGCCAGGCCGGGCCGAAGGGGGGTGCGTCGGGAACCCCGGGAGATCCGGACACGTCAGCCTCCCTCCGGACGGGTGGAGGCGCAGCGGTCTGTGGGCGGCGTACTGTGGGACGTCGCCGGGGGCCCGGAGACGCGGGAGAAGGCTACTTGTAGCTCTGGCCGATGGCTCGACCCAGCGTGACTTCGCCGTTGTCGATGCGGATGTTGAAGCCGCACTCCGGGTTGGAGCACACCCACACCTTGTAGCGGATGGGTGCTCCGTCCCGCCCGTAGTCCGACAACGGCAGCAAGAGGCCGCTGTCGCACTTCAGGCACTGCGGGAAGCCATTGGACTCCATCATAGACGACCCCTCCCGTGTTCACGATCCCGTAGACCGCATGCTGGCCCGGCACACCGGGCGAAATTCGATTCTGGATCCGGCTCACCGGACCCCCATGATCTAGGTGAGGGTTTCAGGCGCCCTCGACGCTCCAGGGATAATCCAACTCGAACGCCTCGTCGAAGTCCAGCACGTCGACGAAGTCCTCGGGACGATCCCCGTCCTGCTTCACCAGGACTCCCTGCTCGACCAGCGCGAACACCACTCGGCCGATGTCTTCGGAGGCGTGGATACCCCAATGCCGAAGAACGGTCCCGGCCATGGGCCCGAAGCGCTCCAGGGCCATGGACCGGACCCCCTCCACCAGCTCCTGACCGGAGATGTGACGGGGTCCGTCCAGCTCCCGAATGACGGAGTGCAGCGCAGCCAGCACGAAGAAATACGCCTTCGTGTGGAAGCGGGGATTCCGCTGCCGGAGCTCGTCCAGGATCTCGTCGGCGAACTGCAGGTTGCTCATGCCGGGGAATCTGACCTGCCTCGGTCCGGCCCGCCAGTCTTGACGAGACCGCGCCGACGCCCATGTGGGGCGGTACGGTGGGGCGTTCGCGACGTCACGACGCCTCCACCAGCTCCGGGTAGAGAGGGAAGGCCCCGCACAGCACCCGGACCTCGCGGATGCGGGCGAGTCGGTCCTCGTCCTCCGGAGCCTCCAGGATCTCGGCGATCCAGCCGCCGATGATCCGCATCTCGTCCTCCCCCATCCCCCGGGTGGTGAGGGCCGGGGTCCCGATGCGGAGCCCGGAGGTGACGAAGGGCGACCGGGTCTCGCCGGGCACCGTGTTCTTGTTCACCGTGATCCCCGCCTCCTCCAGCGCCGCCTCGGCGACCTTCCCGGTCAATTCCGGGTGCCTGGGCCGGAGATCCACCAGAACCAGATGGTTGTCGGTGCCGCCGCTCACCAGGTGGAGTCCCCGCTCGGCCAACCCCTCGCCCAGGGCACGGGCGTTGGCGATCACCTGCGCCGAGTAGTCGGCGAACTCGGGCTTCAGCGCTTCGAGGAAGGCCACCGCCTTGGCGGCGATGACGTGCATGAGCGGGCCGCCCTGCATGAAGGGGAAGACCGCCTTGTCCATGGCCTTGGCGTGCTCCTCCCGGCTCAGAATGAGTCCGCCCCGGGGCCCACGGAGGGTCTTGTGGGTGGTGGTGGTCACCACATCGGCCACCGGCACCGGAGACGGGTGGTGCCCCGTCGCCACCAGCCCGGCGATGTGGGCCATGTCCACCAGGAGGTAGGCCTCCACCTCCGCGGCGATGTCGGCGAAGGCCTGGAAGTCGATGATCCGCGGGTAGGCACTGGCGCCCGCGACGATCATCTTGGGTCGCACCTCCCGGGCCCGGTCCCGGATCCCGTCGTAGTCCAGCAGCCCGTCCTCCTCGCGAACGCCGTAGGAGCTCACGTCGAAGAGCTTGCCGCTGAAGTTCACCGGGGACCCGTGGGTGAGGTGGCCCCCGTGGCTCAGGTCCATCCCCAGGATGGGGTCGCCGGCCTCCAGGAGGGCGAAGTAGGCCGCCATGTTGGCCTGGGCTCCGGAGTGGGGCTGCACGTTGGCGTGCTCCGCACCGAAGAGCTCCATGGCGCGCGAACGAGCCAGCTCCTCGGCGACGTCCACGTGTTC
The DNA here is from genome assembly GCA_937136445.1 of uncultured Gemmatimonadota bacterium. Classification (GTDB taxonomy): domain Bacteria; phylum Gemmatimonadota; class Gemmatimonadetes; order Longimicrobiales; family Gaopeijiaceae; genus JAJCZZ01. The sequence goes on along the minus strand of CAKZOQ010000263.1, from coordinate 2,859 downwards.
GCATCCCCCGTAGTAGCGCTTCCCGGGAAGCCCCTCGGCGTACTTGTTCGTCATCACCGAGCCCATGGCCTGGAGGACGGCACGGGAGGTGAAGTTCTCGGAGGCGATGAGCTCCAGCCCGTCGGCCTGGCGGCGGGCTTCGGCCACCAGCGCCTCGTGGATGGCGGGGTCCAGCGTACGGAGTTCGTCCATGATGGTGCGTCGGTCCCTGGAAGTCAGACCCAGCTTCGCTGAAGGTGGCGGGCGGCCAGCACCCGCTGCTCGGCGACGGCGTCGGCGGCCTCGTTGGTGGGCAGGTCTTCGGCCTCGGCGTGCTCGAAGATGCGGAGGAGGGTGCGGTAGATGTCGGTGGCCTTTCGCTTGGAGCGTTCGGTGCCCCAGTCGTTCATCTCGCCGTAGACGTTGATGAGGCCGCCCGCGTTGATCACGTAGTCCGGCGCGTAGAGGATGTTTCGGGCGTGGAGCTCCTGTCCATGGTGGCTAAGCGCCAGGATGTTGTTGGCGGCTCCCGCCACCACCTCGACGCTCAGCCGCTCCAGCGTGTCGTCGTTCACCACCGCGCCCAGGGCACAGGGTGCGAAGATGTCGGCGTCCACGTCGTAGATGTCGTCGGTGTCCACGGCCGTGGCATCGAACTCCTCCACCACTCGCCGGACCCGGTCGGCATCGATGTCGGTGACGGAGAGCCGGGCGCCTTCGGCGGCCAGATCCTCACAGAGGTGGTAGCCCACGTGGCCCAGCCCCTGGACCGCCACATGCCTCCCCTCCAGCGAGTCGTCGTCCCACCGGAAGGCGGCGGCGGCCTTGATGCCCTGGTAGACCCCGTAGGCCGTCACCGGGGAGGGATCCCCCGAGCGACCCAGAACGCCGACCACGTGCTCGGTCTCCATACGGACGAACTCCATGTCGTCCGGCGAGGTGCCCACGTCTTCGGCGGTGATGTAGCGCCCGCCCAGCGACTCCACGGCGCGGCCGTGCGCGCGAAAGACCATCTCCCGGTCCACCCGCTTGTTGTCGCCCCAGATGACCGACTTGCCGCCGCCCAGGTTCAGCCCGGTGATGGCCGCCTTGTAGGTCATGCCCCGGGCCAGCCGGAGGGCGTCGAGGACGGCCGCGTCGTCGCTCTCGTACTGCCAGAAGCGGGTCCCGCCCAGCGCCGGGCCCAAGGAGGTATCGTGGATGGCGATGATGCCCCGATATCCGAACTCGGGCTCGTTCCAGAGAACCAGCTGTTCGTGGTTCTTCTCCGACATGAGGTCGAAGAGCTCCATGCTGTACCTCTCTAGCTATCTATGATCGTCGGGCTACGTATCCCGGAGGAGTTCCCGGGCGATGACGCGCCGCATGACTTCGTTCGTTCCTTCGAAGATCTCGGTTCCCTTCGCATCCCGGAGGAGCTTCTCGACCGGGTAGTCCCGCATGTAGCCGTAGCCGCCGAAGATCTGAACGGCTTCGTCCGCCACCCAACTCGCCGCCTCGCTCGCGGCCAGCTTGGCCACCGCCGCCCGGGCGGTGAGCCCGTCGGGTCCGGTGCGGGGGCCACCGCCGTTGACCAACGCCTGCACCGCCTCGCCTGCACGGTGCGTGAGGGCCCGCGCCCCGCTCACCCGCTGCTGCATGTCGGCGAGCTTGCCCTGGATGGCGCCGAACCGGGCGATGGAGCGGCCGAACTGCTCCCGCTCCGTGGCGTAGCGGATGGCGTGCTCCAGCGCCGCCCGGGTGATCCCTACGGAAAGGGCCGCGATGCCCACTCGCGCCACGTCCAGGGCCTCGTGGGCGTAGGTGCGCCCATGATCCGCCGGGCCCAGGAGGGCGTCGGAGCCGACGCGGACGTCCTCCAGGCGGAGGCGAGCGGTCTCGGACGCCCGAAAGCCCATGGTGGTCTCCCGCCCGGACACGGTGACGCCGTCCAGGGAGGTGTCCACCAAGAAGGCGCCGATGCCGTCCTCTTCGTCGGTGCGGGCGAAGACCACGACGAGTCCCGCCTGGGAGGCGCCGGTGACCCACCGCTTCTCCCCGTCCAGGATCCAGCTGCCACCGTCCTGACCGGCCTCGTCCCGGCGGGCGCGGGTGTCGATGGACGACGGGTCGCCCCCGGTGTCCGTCTCCGAGAGGGCCAGGGCCCCCACCGCGTCGCCGGCGGCGAGGCGAGGAAGCCATCGAGCCTTCTGGGCCTCGGATCCGTGGTGGGCCAGGAGGCTGGTGACCGGGCCGCTGTGGATCGCCACCGAGAGCGCCACCGAGGCGTCCCCCCGGGCGAGCTCCTCCAGGACCAGGAGGTAGGTGGCGGTGTCGAATCCGAGACCGCCGTGCTCCTCTGGAACCGTCATCCCCAGGAAGCCGAGCTCTGCCAGGCTGTCGAAGACGTCCTCACCCAGGGCCTGGGCGGCGTCCCAGTCGGCGCTGTGCGGCCGGAGCTCGCCTTCGGCGAAATCACGGGCGAGGGACTGGATCTCGAGTTGTTCAGCGGTGGGGCTCATGTCGGTACCGGGGCGGGAGGTCGGAGTGGCGCGGAGGCCGGAAGGGTCAGTCGTAGGGGTAGAAGCCGCGGCCCGCCTTACGGCCCAACCATCCGGCGGCCACGTACTTCCGCAGGAGGGGGCAGGGCCGGTAGCGGTCGTCCCCGAGCTCGCGGTGGAGCACCTCGAGGATGTTGAGGCAGGTGTCCAGCCCGATGAGGTCGGCCAGGGCCAGCGGGCCCATGGGGTGGTTCATCCCCAGCTTCATGACCGTATCGATGGCATCGGGTTCGGCCACACCCTCCATCAGGGCGAAGACGGCCTCATTGATCATGGGCATGAGGACCCGGTTGGACACGAACCCCGGGAAGTCGTTCACCTCCACCGGCGTCTTCCCCAG
>CAKZOQ010000262.1 GCA_937136445.1 uncultured Gemmatimonadota bacterium | reverse complement strand
AGCCAGACCATGAGGAAGCCCAGGAGGAGCGAGCCCAGGAGGTTCACGCTCAGGGTGCTCCAGGGGAAGGCGGGACCGGTGGCGCCCTCGATCCAGCTCCCCAGCAGGTAGCGCCCCACGGCGCCCACGGCGCCTCCCAGCGCCACCGCCGCCACCCCGCTCACCGCGCCGCTGGCCCGTCGGTGAGGAACCCGGCGATGGCCGCCGCAAGCTCCGCCGGCGCGTCCTCCTGGACGAAGTGACGGGCGTCCAGTCGCTCCACCCGCACCAGGCGGAAGTCATCGCGGAAGCGTCCCATGTGGGCGGGCGGGAAGGCCCGGTCCTCCATGCCCCACGCCAGCAGGAGGGGGACGTTGGCCAGGTGTTCCGCCACGTCCTCGGCGAGCTCGGCCAGCCAGGCGGTGGCTTCGAGGAGCTGCCGGGGCAGGGCGGCGACTCCGGCGCGCATGCCCGGGGAAGGCTGGGCGTCCCGATAGTGGTCCAGGACCTCGTCGGCCAGGGGCAGCTTCACGCCCAGGGGGAGGAGACGCTCCACGAAGAGGTTGCTCTGTACGATGCCATCCTGGAGGGGCGCGCTGGACATGGCGTAGGCGAAGGCCTTGAGGGTCCAGGTGTCGATGGGGCCGTACCAGGTGTTGCCCATGATCAGCGCCCGGAGCCGGGGGATCTCGTCGACCGCGACTCGAAGTCCCAGCGGACCGCCCCAGTCCTGCCCGGCGATGGTGAGGTCCTGGAGGTCCAGGTGCCGCACCAGGCCCCGCACGACTTCGGCCAGTTCGTTCGGTCGGTAGGCGAAGCCTTCGGGGCGCACCGAGAGGCCGAACCCAGGGAGGTCCGGCACGATGCACCGGAACCGATCCCGCAGGCGGATCACCACCCCGCGCCAGACGAAGCTCCAGGTGGGGTTGCCGTGGAGAAGGAGGAGGGTTGGAGCGTCCGGGTCGTCCGGCCCCTCGTCCAGGTAGTGGACCGGACCCACCTCGCTCTCGAACCAACGCGATTCGAAGGGGAAGAGCCGGGGGTCGGGACGGAAGGGGGGAACGTGGGGCATGGTGGGACCGCGTCAGCCGGAACCGGGTTCGCTTCGCCAGCCTCGCACGTCCAGGACGTCCCTCCCGTCTCGCACCTCGACGGAGGTGGCGCGACCGTCGGGGCCGGGGATGAACTCCCAGAAGCTGTCGGGGAAGACCTCGGCCAGCTCGCCGTCCATGAGCGCCCCCATCTGGAAGAAGCCGCCTCCCTCGGGAAGAAGCACGAAGTCGAACACGAAGTCGGCGTCCGTGGGATCGAGCCCGTGCCAGTGCCCCAGGAGACGCTCCTCCTCCCATGCCACCACGAGCCGGGTGGTGTCCTGCTGCATGCCGCGAGCTCGGGCCTGTTCCGAGGGAAGCCGGACGAGCCGGTACTCGCCGGTGTAGGGCTCGGCGGCCTCCCGGGGCATGGTGGACCGAACGCTGGGCTCCACGCCTACTTCTAGCTCCACCAGCGTAGTACCCCAATGCAGCCGGAGGTCCGTCCCCGTGGCCCGGACGGCGGGGAAGTACCAGGTGAGGGTCTCCAGAAAGCTCTCGGCCTCCTGGCGCACCACCGGGACTCGGACCTGCTCGTCGGTGGGTCCGGGGTGGGCGGTGTGGTAGAGGTTGGCTCGGGGGTCCAGCACCAGCTCCCAGGCCTGCGGATCCTCGGCTACCACCATCCACACCGAGTAGCGACCCGCCGGCACGGACACGCCACCCACCGTCACGTCCTGGCTGGCTTCGAAGGTGGTGGCCTGATTGGCTCCGGGGGTCCAGACCAGCCCCCAGGGGATCTGGCCACCGAAGAGATCGCCCCGCCCCCGGAGGGACGGTCGCGAATACTCCACGGTGAGCTCCGTGCCGTCCACGGTCTGGCGAACGGACGCCGCCTCGCTGGCCTTGACCTGGGCCTGGCCCGCCTGGGGCGGCAGGAGAAGGGCGGCGGTGAGAAGGAGCGCGGCCCCTCCTGGCCCGCCCTTCATCCGTACCGCGCGTCCAGCGCCGCCCGGATCCGCTCCAAGGGCTGACCGTCCTTCCAGCGCCGATGGGCCAGCCGAGCCGTGCCCTGGCAGATGTGGCATCCCATGGCCATTCCCCCGGCGTGGAAGCAGGTCAGCAGGGAGCGGTAGTTCGGCATGTAGGAGCACC
>CAKZOQ010000261.1 GCA_937136445.1 uncultured Gemmatimonadota bacterium | reverse complement strand
CTCGATGGGGGCTCGCAACCGGTCGGCAGCAGCACATGGCCCAATGGGTGGCGGCCGTCCCCGAGACGATCCTCGGGCCGGACGACGACGCGGCGCTGGTGCGCGGAGAGCAGCTCGCCATGACCACCTGCAACGAATGTCATGGACTCGACCTACGCGGCTCCTGGGACGAGACCGACCTCGTGCAACCGGACCTGGCCATGGTGGCCGGCTACCCCTGGGCCGACTTCCAGACCCTGATGCGGACCGGGGTACCCATCGGTGGACGCGACTTGGGCCTCATGGCCACGGTCGCCCGGGACCGGTTCGCCCATTTCACGAAGCAGGAGGTGGAAGACCTGTACGCCTTCCTGGGAACGCTTGCGAGGCGTCCGGTTCCGCAGGACGTGTTCTGGCGCCCGGAGCGGTAGGCCGATGGGGACGTCGCGCGAACGGCAGCTGGCGAGCCCATGCGGTGCGAGCTACCGTCCCGGAGCCGTCGGTCCATTCGCCGTTCATCCACCCCAGCATCCTCATGCGTGTCCTCGGCCGCCACATCGCGGAGGTGGAGTCCGGGCCCGAGGGGGCCCTGGCCGCCGCCGACGAGACAGATCTGCGCGTCCGGGAGATCAGGTTGCGGGGCCCGTGCTGGACGCATGCCGGCAGGGCGGTTCTGGGCGTGCTTCCTCTGGCGATCCTGGCCCTGCCGGGGGCCCGTCCGGGAGCGGTGCTGCTGATCTGGGCTCCGCTCGGTGTGCACGTGGTGCTCGAGGTCTACCGAGCAGCGAAGGCCTTCCAGGCGCTCCGCGACACCCGCGGCACTTCGCCGCCGTCCCTCGAGGTAGAGGGCCCATGACCCGGCTATCCGACACCGAGAAATCGAATGAGATGAATGCAGCCAAATAGTTGGTCTACAAGGATGTAGGATGCGCCGTATCGCCCGGGGGATCCGCCTCGACCACCGTCCGGTCGGCCGTCGTGTCGCGCCGGCCTCACACCTGTATGGCCGCGGCCATGGCCGCCGTGTCGTGGAAGGCCCTGAGGTGGGTGATGCGGCCGTCCTCGACGGTCCAGACCCAGGCCGACCGGGACTCGTAGGGCGCGCCGGTGGCCTCGGCGACCCCTCGTTCGGTGCCCAGAGCCAGCACGCGCCGCTCGTCCAGAGGGACCAGCTCCAGCGAGTCCGGATCGATCTCGATGGAGGACAGCCCGGTGGAGAGCGCCGCGTAGAAGCGCTCCAGGCCCGGGTGCCCTCGGAACCGACCGGCCCAGGGAAGGACGTCGGGATCTCCCGGCTCCTCCAGCAGGACGTCGGGGCTCATGAGCTCGAAGGTCTCCGCCAGGCGCCCCGCCTCGAACCGTCGGTACAACTCGGCCACGACGTCCCGGGGGCGGTGCGGCGGTGCGTCATCCACCGTGGTCCTCCTCTTGTAGCGTAGGGGCCGGCTCGGGCGCGCATCCCCGGCCCACCTTCCGGTCCAGGACCCGGAGGTGCTCCTCCAGGCGGTCGATCCGGCCCCTCACCTCCTGGCGGTGAACTCGCAGGATCTCCCGGCGCCGAATCGCCGTGGCATCGGCGTCCGACTGGAGGAGGTCGACGTATTCACGGATTCGGGCGATCCCCATCCCGCCTTCTCGGAGCCGGAGCAGGAAGGCGACCCAGCGGAGATGATCCTCTCCGTACCTACGTCGCCCCGCATCGTCCCGCGGCACCGAGATCATCAAGCCCGCGTCCTCGTAGTAGCGGAGCGTGTGGGGGGCGACCCCGACCCGCTCTCTCAGCTCCCGGATGCCCATGTTCTTGTTCATGGAACGAACCTACCCCTTCGAGCGCACATGAACGCAAGCGGCGGTGCGCCACCGGTGGCCCTTGCGCCGCCGGCATCCCCGGTGAGATGATGTCGTTATACATTGTTTAATTGACGGGGGGAGGGGGGTGCGGATGGGGGAGGGCAGGGAGTACCTCGGGGAGTTCGAGCAGGTGGTGCTGCTGGCCTTGGGACGGCTGGGGGACGGGGGGTACGGCGCCGAGATCCACGCCGAGATCCTCGACGCCACGGGGCGCGACGTCTCCATCCCTGCGGTCTACGTCACGCTGAAGCGACTGGAGCGGAAGGCGATGGTCGCGTCGTCCACCCGCCGCCCCGCCGGGGGCGGTCGCGCCGTACGGGTCTACACCCTCGAGCCCGAAGGCACAGAGGCGTTGCACCGATCTCGGGAGCTCTTCGAGCGCCTGTGGGACAGCCCGCACCTCGACCCAGGGGGCGCTTCGTGACGCCGAGGCCCCCGACGGTGGCGCGTCGGCTGATCCGCCTGCTGGTCCCACGCCCCGACCGCTCGTTCGTCCTCCAGGACCTCGACGAGAGGTTCCGGGAGATCCACCAGGTCCGCGGGGCTCGGGCGGCCCGCCGGTGGTATCGGAGGCAGGCCCTGCTCTCCCTTCCGGTCCTCCTGACGAGCCTTGCCGAGGGCCTGATGCGTGGCTTGGGGGGCGGCGACCTTCGCAGCACCATCCGGGTTCTCCTCCGGCGTCCTCAATATTCCGGCGGCGTCGCGGGCACCCTCGCCCTCGGCTTCGCCAGCGCCATGGTCCTGGGCGGCCTGGCCTGGCAGGTCTGGCTCGAGCCGCTGCCCCTCCCCGACGCCGAGCGCCTCGTCCACGTCTACGAGCTGGAGCCCGGTGACGGCGCCGGTGAACGGACGCGCTTCCAGCTCTCCCCCCCGATGCTCCAGGAGCTGCGGGAGCGTGACTGGCGGCACCTGACCGGGTTCGCCGGCATCCTCCAGAGCTCCCCGGAGTGGCGGGTCGACGGCGACGTCCGTCACCTGCGCGGGGCGCTCGTGTCTCCGGGATTCTTCCAGGTGCTGGGCGTGGCGCCCCTCCACGGTCGGGCGGACCTCGGAGCCGGCGACGACACCGGAGTTCCCGCGGCGGTGCTCACGGAGGAGTTCTGGCTCCGGGCGTTCGGCGGGGATCCGGGCGTGGTGGGGTCGACGCTGGACCTGGGAGGCGTCGCCCACACCGTGGCGGGGGTCGTCCCCCAGAACGGAGAGTATCCCGGGTTGGTGGACCTCTTCACGCCGCTCCGGTGGGAGCCCCACCAGTTGGCCGAGGGCTTCCGGGGCGCCCGCTACGTGGAGACGGTGGGCCGGGTGGCCCCCTCCTCCACCATCGAGGTCGCGTCCGGCGAGATCTCGGCCTTCGCCGAGGCGCTGGGCGACGCCTGGCCGTCGCACGTGGGGTGGAGTGGGGAGGTCGTATCGCTTCGGGCTGACCTGGTTCGTCCCTACCGACCGGCCCTTCGCCTCCTCCTCGTGGCAGGTCTGGCCTTCCTCGCCCTCTCGCTGGTGAACGTCTTCGGGCTCTCCATGGCACGGGCCCTGGAACGCTCGCCGGAGTCTGCCGTGCGCATGGCGCTGGGGGCGTCCCGAGGCCGACTGGGCCGGACCGCCCTCCTCGAGGGGGCCGCGCTGGGGTTGGTGGGAGGCGTGGGCGCCCTGGCCGCCGCCCAGGTCGCCACCGCGGCCTCGATGCGATGGCTGCCCGAGGGGATGCCCCGCACCGGAGACCTGGGTCTCTCCTGGGTGGAGGGTGCGATCTGGCTCGCGGTTGCCGTCACTGCCGGCGCCGTGGTGGTGGCCCTCGCCCGGTGGCTGGTGCCGGTGGCTGAGACTCCAACCTCCGGCACCCGCGTGTCGCCCAAGCTCGTAGGCGGCCGGCCCATCGTCATCGGACAGTTCGCCCTGACGACGCTCCTGGTGGGCGTCGGGGCGCTGGCCTGGGAGCGATCGATGGAGCTCGTGGATCGGGACCTGGGGTTCGTTGCGGACGGCGTGTGGACGGGGCTCGTGGCTCTGCCGCAGTCCCTGGATGGAGGCTGGGAGGAGCGACGGGACACCTGGGCCGCCCTCCTGCGGGAGCTCGAGGATCGCGGCTACCAGGCGGCCATCTCGACCAATCCGCCCATGTCGGGCTCGAACAACCGGTTCGACTACCGACGGTTCCGGGAGGACGAGCAGAGATTCGGGCAGTACGCCATCGTCTCGCCGGACTACTTCGACGTCATGGGGATCCGCATCGTGGAGGGTCGCACCTTCCACCCCGGGGAGTCCGAACCTGCCGTCATCATCTCCCTCTCGCTCGCCGACGAGGTCCTTCCCGGCGAGTCCCCGGTGGGTCTCAGCCTCTTCATCCTCCAGGAGGACCGGGAGATCATCGGGGTGGCCGAGTCCACGGCACACTTCGGTCCCGACACGCCACCGCCCCCGATGATGTACGCCTCCTTCGACGCCGAGAACTGGGCCTTCACCCGATTGGTGGTGGCGGGGGGAGAGGGAGCACTCCAGGCCATTCCGGCTGCCGTCGAGTCGGCCATCCCGGGCGCCCGACCCGTATCGGTGATCCCGTACCGCCGACACCTCTCCGAGTGGTTCCGACCCCTCCGGATCCAGCTCGGCATCGTGGGCGCGCTGGCCCTCATCGGGAGCCTGCTGGCGGCCCTTGGGCTCTATTCCGCCGTCGCCTTCCACGTCCGGGGCCGACGCACCGAACTAGGCATCCGGGTGGCCCTCGGCGCCACGCGCCGCAGCATCCTGGCGGTGGTGGTACGCCGGGGTCTGGTCATGGCCGGGGTCGGGCTTTCGGTGGGGATGGCGCTCTGGTGGTCGGGGAGAGGAATCCTGTCCGAGGCGCTGGGTGCCACCGGCACCGGACTGTCGGCGGGCTCCGTAGCCTTTACGACGGCCGCCATCCTTGGCCTGGCGCTGGTGGCGGTGACGATTCCCGCCCGCCGGGCCGCCGCGACGGACCCCCTCGAGAGCTTCCGGGCCGACTGACCGACTCACCCCAGAGCCTGCGCCAACTCCTCCCGCCGGGACCTGGTCACCCGCAGCTTCGTCCCCGTGGTGAGCACCACCTGGGCGTCGCCGTGGGAGAGCGGGCGGATCTCTCGGATGGCACCCAGGCGGACGATCGACGACCTGTGGATGCGGCAGAACCCACGACCAAGGAGCCGCTTCTCCAACTCCGACATGGTGATGCGGACCACATGACTTCCGCCGTCCCCATGCAGGGTCGCGTAGGTGCCCGACGCTTCGATCCAGTCGATCTCCTCCATGGAGACCAGGAGGGTGCGGCCACCCTCCTCCAGCACCAGGCGCCGGCCCCGCACCTCGACCCCGCCGTGCTCACCGGTCCCGAGCACGGGGGGGAGCTGCACCCGTGCCTGGGGTTCTCCCCGGCGGATCTGCGCCTTGGCGCGCCGGATGGCTTCTCGGAAGCGCTGGTCGGTGAAGGGCTTGAGAAGGTAGTCCAGGGCCCGGACGTGAAAGGCCTCCACGGCGTATTCGTCGAAGGCCGTGACGAAGATGACGTGCGGCAGGGAGTCCGGTGGCAGCGCCCGGAGGAACTGAAACCCGTCGATGCCCGGCATCCGCACATCCAACAGAAGGAGGTCGGGTCGGGATTCCGAGACCTGCTGGAGCGCCTGCTCGCCATAGCCCTCGCCCACCAGGTGGAGGTCCCCGTCGGCCTCGACCAGGAGGCGGGCGGTACGCCGCGCCGGCTCCTCGTCCTCGGCGATGTAGACGCGGATGGGAGCGCCGCCGTCAGCCATGGTCGTCGAGCTGGAAGGGGAGGCGCACTGTGGCGCGGGTCCCGACGCCGGGCACGCCCTCGTCCAGCTCCAGCGCCTGAGCCGGTCCGTAGAGATGCCGGAGACGCTCGCGCAGGTTGTCGAGTCCGATCCCGAATCCGGTGGTAGGGGGCTCACCGGGGTCGCCGCCGGAATCCTCCACCTGGAGGACCAACTCCCCGTTGCGGCGGAAGGCCGCGACCCGGAGCTCGCCCGTACCCCGGTCCAGGTCGAGCCCGTGGCGAAGCGCGTTCTCGCAGAGGGGCTGGAGCACGAGGAAGGGGACGGTGGCCTCCTCCAGACCCTCTTCCACCGACACCTCGGCCTGAAGACGCTCCCCGAACCGCCGCTTCTGGATGGAGAGGTAGGTTCGGAGAAAGTGCAGCTCCTCGGCGAGGCTCACCTGTTCCCGGTTCCGTGCGCGAAGGGACCGGCGGAGCAGATCACTCAGCTCCACCAGGCTCTCCACCGCCGCTCCGCCCGAACCCTGGCGGATCAGCGAGGCCGTGGTGTTGAGGGTGTTGAAGAGGAAGTGGGGCTGGAGCTGGGCACGGAGGGTGGAAAGGCGAGCGTCGAGGAAGTCCTGTCGCAGCCGCTCCTGGCGGACCATGGAGCGGGCCATCCAGACGGCGGCAGCGAGAAGCGCATAGACGGCCACGGCGCCGGGCAGCTTGAGGACGGCCAGGTCCGCGAAGACCGTCATGGCCGGCGTCCCGGCCAGGTCGGGGTCGAGCCACCGATTCAGGAAGGTGCTGACCACCGCCTGCACCAGGAAGACGACGAACAGGAGTACGAGGTGCGCTACGGCCTTGCGGGAGAACGACGTCCCCGCTCCGCTGATCCGGCGCTCCAGCGCGACGAGGAGCGGCAGGACCAGCGCCCAGAGGCCCCACTCCACCCCCTCGGCGGCCAGCACCTCGCCATAGGAGACCGGCACGTGGAATCCCCGCCAGTTCAGCCAGAGGTTGGCGGCCGATACCGTAGCCACCACGAGGGCGGCCGCGAGGCCGGTTGCGAGCTGGCGGCCGGGGGAGGCGAGCCAGCGCTCCGCTCGGGTGACCCACACCTGCACGCCGTCGTCGCGAGGGGAGAGGATCCATGCGTCGTCCGGGGTGGAGGCCATGGTAGGGTTGATGATGGGGAGGGGCGACACTACGCCGCTGAAGAGAGCCGACCGGTGGAGCCTCCGTCAACGCGGCCGCGCGCTAGCCACTCCGCGCGTTCGGCGAGTGCTCCTGCTGCGACTCCGGGATCCCTCCGCCGTCCCTCAACCGCGTGCATCGTCTGCTCCCGGGCCACCACGATGTGGCGAGCTGGTCCTCCGGCGCGACGAGTGGGACCGAATACGGCCTGGCTCGTAAGGACCATCGCCGTAGGGAGATTCGGTGTCTCCTCCCGTTCTCGAGCCCGGCATGCCGCCGATTCCGTCCCCGGTCCATCGCGCTGAGATGCCGGTTCGTGGTCTCGGGGGAGCGGCCCGCCACATGGCCGTTGTGGGTGCGGCGCTCCCTCCTGAGGCTCCGGGCACAGCAGGAACTCGTCCTGCTTCGGAAGACCTCGTACCCGGAGATCCCATGAACATCCGACGGCTGATCGGCCTCCTGCCCCTCGCCGCCCTTCTCACGGCCTGCGAGGGCCCGGTGGACCCGGAGCTCGGCTCGACCCTGGATCCCGACGGGGCCAAGGCTTTCGTCGCCTCCGCCGCCCGGTCCGGCGTCTCGGTCACCGGCGGGGGGTGGCGCGCGTCCGACCCCGACGATCCCACCTCGCTCCGTCATTTCTCTATCACCGCCCAGGCCCGAGGTGGGAAGGTGTCGGGACGCTACAACCTGGTGGTGGGCTCCTCCGACGTCGTGGTCCGAGGGGACGTGACCTGTCTGACCGTGGTCGACGGTCGGGCCTGGATCGGTGGCACCATTGATCGGGCGGAACTGCCCTTTCCCCAGGAACTGGTGGACCAGCTCACCGGAATCGCCGTGGAGCTCGTGGATCACGGAAACGGAAGCGGCGTGGACGAGTTGAGCAGCCTCGGCCTCTACGTGGCCAACCCGGCGGGACCGCAGACCTTCTGCGACGACGCGACCCCCGGCTCCGTGGCTCCGGTGGATCGGGGCAGCTACCAGGTCCGCTAACCCCTTCGTCGACACGGCGGGCCCCGGTTGGACGGGGGCCGCCCGCTCGCTCCCCTCCGTCCGAACCCTGCTCCGACCCTGGTGCGTCTCATGGAATTCCACCTCTCCGTGAACGGGGATCCCGTCACCGTCGACGTCCTGGAGGATACCCCGCTGCTCTGGGTCCTTCGCGATGCCCTCGCGCTCACAGGAACCAAGTACGGATGCGGCATCGGCCGATGCGGCGCCTGCACGGTCCACCTCGACGGGGCCGCAGTCCGTTCTTGCCAGATCCCGGTGCGAGCCGTGGGGGAGGCGGAGGTCACGACCATCGAGGGGCTAGACCCGGACGGGGCACACCCCGTCCAACAAGCCTGGGTGGAGGAGGACGTCCCGCAATGCGGGTACTGCCAGGCCGGGCAGATCATGAACGCCGCGGCACTCCTGGCGGGCGATCCCGACGCCGACGCCGACACGCTGGAAGCGGCCATGTCCGGCAATCTGTGTCGGTGCGGCACCTACGTTCGGATCCGAGCGGCGGTCCTGCGCGCCGCCCGCGAGGCGCGTGGTCTGGTGGACCTCGGATCCGGATCGGACAGATGAACGACCTGGGTCGGAGACGACGGGCGGGCGAAGAGATGGCCCGGCGGGACTTCCTGCGAATCTCCCTCGGGGCGTCGGGCGGACTGCTCGTGACGGTATGCCTCTCCGGTTGTCGGGACGCCTCGGAAGGGGCTGGTGGGTCGGCGGAGCCGGCCGTCCCCTACCGGCTGGACGCCTTCCTCGAGGTGGACACCCGGGGCTTCGCCACGGTGGGGATCCCGGTTCCGGAGATCGGTCAGGGGGTGCGCACCTCCCTGGCGATGTTGGTGGCGGAAGAGCTCGATGTGGCCTGGGAGCGGGTCCGGGTGGAGCAGATGGGCGCCGAGGAGGAGATGGGTCCCCACCCGTTCGCCGGAGGAAGCTGGGCGGTGCGAGGCTACTGGCTTCCCTTCCGGCGTACCGGGGCGGCAGCGCGTCGGGCGCTGGTGGAGGCCGCAGCCCTGCGCTGGAACGCGGAGCCCGGGAGCCTGGTCACGGAGGCGGGGGAGGTGCGCCATCCGGATGGATCGCGGCTCTCGTACGGCGAGCTGGCGTCGGAGGCCCCCGGAGCCCTCAGGCGGCTGCGCACGGAGGGAAGCTTCGACCCCCAGACGCTCTCCCTCAAAGACCCCGGCGAGTTCCGCATCATCGGGACGTCGCGGGCCCATCTCGACACGCCCGACATCGTCACCGGCCGCCTCCGATTCGGCTCCGACCTGCGGCTGCCTGGGATGCTCCACGCAGTACTGGCTCGCTGTCCAGTGTACGCCGGCCAGTTGATGGACTGGGACGACACAGCTTGTCACGACGTACCCGGCTTCCACTCCACGGTGCGGGTGGACGCCCTCGGGAGCGATCCGGCGGCACCGTATTCGGTAGAGGCCGTGGCCGTCCTGGCCGAGTCCACCTGGGCTGCGTTGAAGGCCCGGGAAGCGCTCCAGGTCCGCTGGGACGACGGCCCGAATACCGGAGAGAACACTTCGGAACTGTTGGAGCGTTCGCGGCGCATGGTGGCCCGCCGCCAGGAGACCTTCCGGGAGGAGGGGGAGCTGGAGGCCGCCTTCTCCGATGCGGACGTCGTGGTGGAGGGGCAGTTCTCTGCACCCCTGCTGAGCCATGTACCCATGGAGCCCATGAACTGCACGGCACGCTGGAGGGAGGAGCCGGACGGATCACGGCTCGAACTCTGGGCACCCACGCAGATGCCGCTCCCGGCGCATCGGATCGCGGCGCAGGTTTCGGGGCTGGACGAGGAGCGGATCGATCTGCACGTGTCGCGGGCCGGGGGCGGATTCGGGCGGAGGCTGGGGCAGGAGTATGTGGCGGAGGTGATCCCAGCAGCCCGGAGCGTTCCCGGCACCCCGGTCCAACTTGTCTATACCCGCGAGGACGAGATCCGGTGGGATCATTTCCGACCCCTCAACGTGCATCGCCTCCGTGCGGGATTGGACCCTGGCGGCCGGCCCATGGCCTGGCTGCACCGTCAGGCGGGAACGTCCCGGTACGCCTTCCGAGAAGGGGTCCCATTCGGTCTGTCGGAGTTTCGGGCCGGGACCTGGCCGGCGGCGCTGGTGGGGCCCCATCGACTGGAGTACGGGCTGGTACGGTCGAACCTCAACCGAGGGCCGCTCCGCGCGCCAGGGCTCAACACCTTCGCGTGGGCCGTGGAGTCCTTCCTGGACGAGGTGGCCCATGCGGCCGGTCGGGATCCGGTGGAGCTCCGCCTGGAGCTCCTGGGCGAGGATCGCGAGCTCCCCTACGACGAGGACGACGACTTCTCCACCGGGCGCATGGCCGCGGTCCTCCGGCAGTGTGCCGACGAGGCCGGCTGGGGGCGGGAGCTCGCCCCGGACCGTGGCATGGGCATCGCGGTCGCCTTCACCTTTGGATCCTACGTCGCACACGTCGCGGAGGTCACCGTGGACCGGGAACGAGGGGAGGTGCAGGTGGAACGGGTCGTGTCGGTCGTCGACTGCGGGCGGGTGGTCAACCCCAACGGGGTGCGCCACCAGATGGAGGGTGGAGTGATGGACGGGGTGGGCGCCGCCCTCTTCGGCGAGATGACCGTGGAGGGCGGGGAGGTCCAGCAGTCCAACTTCCACGACGTCCGTCTCCTGGTTCTTCGCGAGGCACCCGCGGTCGAGGTCCACTGGATCGACAGCCACCGACACCCCACCGGGGTAGGGGAGCCACCCTACCCTCCGGTGGCGCCCGCCCTCGGCAACGCCATCTTCGCGGCGACCGGGGTCCGGCTTCGCGATCTTCCCCTCCAATCGGACGAGAATCGGGCGCGGCTCCGCTCCTAGAAGGCATGTCCCCCAGGGCACCGATCCATCACAGCAGCCCCCGCCTCCGCGCGAAGGCCACTGCCTGGGTACGGGACTCGGCGCCCAGCCGGGTGAGGAGGGCCCGGACGTGCGTCTTCACGGTGGTCTCGGCGATGCCCAGCGCGGCGGCGGCGGTTCGGTTGGAGTCGCCTTCGGCCAACCGACGGAGGACGTCGAGCTGGCGAGTCGTGAGTTCCACGGCATCGTCGGAGTCGGGCCAACCTCCGGCGGCTCGGGAGATGCGCTCCGCCTGGCTCCGGGTCCCCGGGTCGGCCAGCGCCCGCCGGTGGAGGCGGGCCCGGGGGTCGGAGCCGTCCACGTACGTTCGGACGAACCCCTCGCCCTCACCTCGGGCCAGCGCCTCCGCCCAGGCTTGGTCGGCCTCTGCAGAACGGCCCAGGTTCTCCAGGGCCACGGCACGCACGGTGACGGCGTGGATCCGGAAGCCCTCGCGGAGCTCGCCGACCCCCGCCTCGACCCGGACGGCCAGCGCCCGGACCGTCTCCCACTGGCTGGTCAGCTCCAGCAGGGTGAGGGCATGGCCCAACTCGTGGAGGCGGGTGCGGAGATGGGCGTCCGTCCACCCCATCACCTCCGGCAGGTCGTAGGACCAGCTCCTCCGCCATCGCTCCACCTCCCGGACGCCCGCCCTCCGCCGCTCTGCCTCGACCCCGGGCGCCCGGGAGACCAGGACCGCCTGGGTCAGCCGAACGGCGGCGATCCATTCGCGATTTCGAAGCGTCATGGGCTCGGCGACGACGGCCTCCAGCTCCCGGAGCCAGGCGTCCGACTCCTCCACCCGTCCGAGGGCGGCGGTGAGGGTGGCCAGCACGCGCGCCACGCCGCTCCGGATGCCCCGGTCGTTCTCGGTGGTCCGTGCCCAGGCGCCCCGGAGCGATTCCTCCGCGGCCTCCAGCCGGTTCCACTCCCAGAGGACGTACCCACGGAACTGCCACGCCAGCGCCGCCGGAGAGGTCTCTCCGATGGTGCGAGCTTCGGCCAGTCCCAGGGCCGCCTCCAGGCGGTCCATGGCGGCGTGAAGGCGCCCGGCCATCATGTGCAGTGAGCCGAGGAGCGCCCGACCGAAGACCGCAATCCGGGGAGCCTTCGTCCGGTCGCCTACGCGGGTGCAGGCGCCCACCGCCTCCTGGAAGACGTCGGCCTCGCCCGTGAAACGGAAGGCGGCCTGGAGGAGGCTGGCGCCGCGGAGTTGGACCCAGGGGTGTTCCGCCGCCGCCGCCGCCCACACGGTTCGGGCGCCCGCCACCAGCTCCTCGACGCGGCCCTCGCGGAGGGCCTGGGAGGCCTCGGCGGTCCGCTCGAACAGCCGGGCTCGCGGCGAGTTGGTGGGGGTCGAGTCGATGGGCTCTCCCGCGAACCGGGCAGCCGGTGCGGGATCGAGGAGCCGGTGGAGCGCCCGGGCCGCCGGGGCCTCGGGGCCGGTGCGGGACACGGTGTCCAGGAGCTCCCGTGCGCCGCTGCGGTCCTGCTCCGCGAGCAGATCCAGCACCCCTTCCAGTATGGACTCCATGACCCCTCCCGGCGACGATCTGCCGGAATCTAGGTCCTTCCCCCCGGGACCGTCTCCTCCTTTCGGAGGAAGCGGGGAGCTCCGGGGCCGAACCAGGTTGTGCAGGCGACCCCGAGGGTCGGGGACGCTTCCGCAGATACGGGAGGGGACGGATGGGACGCAGTGGACGGATGGGACGCGATGGACGGGACCGGCAGCGGATGGGGTGGAGCCGACGGGTGCGGGGTGCGGCGACGCACGGGTGGGGGGTGGTTTTCGCCCTGCTCCTGGGCTCCGGGGTGGCACCGCTCTCCGCCCAGACGGAGGCGCGGACGGTCCTGGGTCGAGCGCTGGAGCTCATGGGCGGGGAGGAGCGCCTGCGAGACGTCCGGACCGTACGGTTCGACATGCGCACCCAGTGGCAACGCACCGGCTTCCGTGGCCTTCCCGCCACCGACCGGCCCTCCTTCGAGGATCACGTGGACGTCCGCGACTACGCCATCCCGGCGTGGCGGAACACCCGGATCTTTGCGCGGGGCAATGTCGTCAACGTCATCCGCGACTCGGTAGGGACCACCGACTTCGGCAACGGGCTGCAACCGCAGAATGTCGCCTACGTAGACGAGCGCAGGGAGCTCTTTACCTACACCCCCGACCGGCTCC
>CAKZOQ010000260.1 GCA_937136445.1 uncultured Gemmatimonadota bacterium | reverse complement strand
CGGAAGCGGCGGAGGTTCCCCCAGTGCTCGCCCCCGGGCTCCTGGTAGGTCACGGTGAAGGCCTTCTCGTCGCGGACGGTCTGAATGGTGGGCTCCAGCGCGCCATACACGTCGTCCTGGACCTCCTCCCACAGCTCCGGCTCCATGACGGCGATGATGCTGTTGGGATCCCCGTAGGCCAGAGGTGTGGACTCGCAGGCGGCGAGGCCCACCAGGAGGAGCGGGAGGACGAGAAGCAGCGGGAGGCGGCGCATGGGACTCCTGGGGCGGAGGAGTGGGGGGAGCGGACGACGGCGCGGGCTCGCAGAGGTTCTACCGCGGCTCCCCGCGGGGGTTTCGCCGGAGAGGCAGCCGGCGGGGTTCAGACGGGAAGCTCGCCCAGGTTGCGCTCCAGGAGGGCCTCGGGGTCCGGATCGCGCCCCATGAACCGGCGGAAGAGCGTCTCGGGGTCCTCTGCATCCCCCCGGGAGAGGATGGCGTCCACATAGGCCCGCCCGGTCTCCCGGTTGAAAATCCCCTCGTCGCGGAACCGGGTGAAGACGTCGGCGTCCAGGACTTCGGACCAGAGGTAGCTGTAGTAGCCGGCGGCGTACCCACCGGCGAAGAGATGGGTGAAGGAGGTGAGGATGTGGCTCCGGGCGAACTCCGGCGCCGGGGAGAAGTCCTCCAGGACGTCGCCGGCCACCTCCATGACCTCCCGGCCCTGGCGCAGATCACGCTCGTCGGTCTCCGGCGACTCCTCGGCGGCGGTGCCGCCGCTCTCGCCATTGCCGGTGGTCCGCAGCCGGTGGGCCAGCTCATGGTGGAGGGTGAGGTCCAGGGTCCCGAAGGAGAGCTGACGCATCTGGTGCCAGCCGCCCATGAAGCGACGGGCCGCGACGAGCCGCTGGAAGAGCTCCTCGGGGAAGGGCTCCCCGGTCTCGTGATGCCGGGCGAAGACGTCCAGAGCCTCCCGCTCCCAGGTCCAGTTCTCCATGAGCTGACTGGGAAGCTCCACCCAGTCCCAGGCCACGTTGATCCCCGCCCGGCCCGGCACCTCCACCCGCGAGGTGCAGTGGTGGAGGAGGTGTCCGAACTCGTGGAAGGTGGTCTGGACCTCCCGGTGGGTCAGGAGGGCCGGGGCATCTCCGTCGGGGGGCGTGAAGTTGCCGCAGATGGTCCCAAGGTGGGGGTCGAAGCCACCGTCCTCCCGGGGCCCCCCGGTGATGAAGTCGTTCATCCAGGCGCCCTGGCGCTTCTCCTTCCGGGGAAACCAGTCCGTGTAGAAGGCGCCGACCCGTGTGTCGTCGGACTCGTCGAAGAGCTCGTAGTAGCGCACGTCTTCGTGCCAGACCTCCTCGATCTCCACCTCCTCCACCCGGAAGCCGAAGGTCCGGCGCACCACCTACAAGAGCCCGGCCCGGCCCTGGTCCAGGGGGAAGTAGGGGCGCAGCTGCTCGTCGTCCACGTCGTAGCGCTCCTTCCGGAGCTTCTCCCGGACGAAGGCCACGTCCCAGGGGCGCAGCCGGTCCAGCCCCAGCGCCCGGGCGTGGGCCTCGAGCTCCCGCTTGTCCCTGTCCCAGTACGGCCGCGTCCGTCTCGTGAGGTCCTCCTCGAAGTCCATGGCCCTGGCGCCGGTGCCGGCCATGCGATCCTGGAGCTTGAAGTCCGGGAAGTTGTCGTAGCCCAGAATCTCCGCGAGCTCGTCCCGAAGCCGCAGCACCCGGGCGATGACCGGCCGGTTGTCGAGCTCGCCGTCCCGGCATCGACCCACGTAGGCGGAGTGGATCTCCTCCCGGAGGGATCGGTCCTTCGCGTACTTGAGGATGGGCTCCACCGAGGGGTAGTCCAGGGTGAGGAGCCAGCCCTTCTGGTCCGATTCGGCGGCCCGGGCGCGATACCGGCGTTTCGGCGCCTCCGGGACCCCCTCGAGGCGGCTCTCGTCGGAGATGAGCAGCTCGTAGGCCGCCGTGGCGTCCAGGACGTTCTCACTGAACTTCTGCTGGAGGCTCGCCAGCTCCACCCGGAGCTCCTTGAGCCGGTCCTTGGACTCCTCCGGCAGGTCCGCACCGGCCCGCCGGAACTCCTCCAGCGTCTTCTCCAGATGCCGGGCCCGCACGCCCTCCAGGGCCGCGGCCTCATCGGTGTCCGCGAACGCCTTCACCCGCGCCCACAGGGCGGGATCGAGGGGCAGGCGGGACCAGAAGGCCGAGATCTCCGGGAGGACCTCGTTGTAGGCGTCCCGGAGCTCCGGCGTCTCGGCGACGGAGACCAGGTGCCGTGCCGGGGTGATGCGACGGGCCAGTCGCTCGGTGGCTTCGTCCAGCGGCGCGAGGGTGTTGGCCCAGGTCGGCGGTTCCTCGGTCCGGGCCACGGCGTCCACCTGGGCCTGGGCCTCCTCCAGAGCCGCCTGGATCCCGGGGGTGACGTGCTCGGCCCGGATCTCGTGGAAGGGGATCCGGAAGGTGTCGCGAAGGAGGGGGTTGGTGGAGGCGCTCATGGGCGGCGAGGGCCGAGGGTGGGAGACGGACGTGGGGTGGACAGGCACCCCGACGGGTGCCGTAAGATCCGTCTCCGAGGGGCGCGCGACCATGGGACGTTGGGACGCGCGACGGGGCGCTGTGGGTGGTGAGGAAGGAGGATGGTTTGGGCCCGTCGGCCGGGTGCTCTATGTTGCTTCGCCGCCCCGGCTGCCCTCCCGAGAGACCACCGCCCCCGCTCCATGAGCGCCCCGTCCGACCACCCGGGCACCACCTCCGGCGACACTCCGGACGCCCCCTCGGCCGACGCCCTGGGATGGCTCCGGCCGTCGGTGACGCTGGTCCTCCTCTTCGGGCTCGTCTACCTGAGCTTCCAGGGCGTCACGCCGACCCTGGAGGACGGTCAGATCGCCATCCTCCTGGGCTTCGTCCTCCTGGCGGCTTCGGTGGCCGGGACGCTGGCCGCCTCCTTCGGGCTCCCGAAGATCACCGGCTTCATCGTGGTGGGCATCGTGGCGGGGCCCTCCGTCTTCGGCCTGGTTCCGGAGGCGGCGGTGACGGACCTTCACCTCATCGACCGCTTCGCCCTGGCCCTCATCGCCCTCCTGGCCGGGGGAGAACTCCGGGCGGAGCAGCTCCGACCCCAGCTCCGGACCATCACGGTGGCCACGCTGGTGGTGACCGGCGTGGTCTGGGTGGGGATGACCGGGACCGTGATGGCGGTCCGGCCGCTGGTGCCCTTCCTGGCCGAGCTCTCGGTGACGGCGGCGCTGGGGGTCGCCCTCCTTCTCGGGGTCTGGGCCGCCAACTCCTCGCCGGACCTGACGGTGGCGGTCATCGAGGAGCGTCATGCCCAGGGGGAGCTGGCGGAGGTGATCCTGGGGGTGACCATCGTGAAGGACGTCGTGGTCATCATCCTCTTCACCCTGACCCTGGCGCTCGTCACTCCGCTCCTGGATCCGCAGCAACCCTTTTCGGCCCACGCCCTGGTGGAGCTCGCCCGGGAGGTGGGGGGCGCCCTCCTCCTGGGTGCCGGGCTGGGCTGGATCTTCAGCCAGTACCTGGGCGACGAGGATTCGGAGCCCCGTTCGCCGCTGGCCACCTTCCTCTTCGCCTACGTGTTGGTGGTCCT
>CAKZOQ010000259.1 GCA_937136445.1 uncultured Gemmatimonadota bacterium | reverse complement strand
CCGGGGCCGGATACACAAACGCCTGGGGATGAAGAGACCGACGCTTCCCGCCGAAGCGTGGGGGGCCGAAGGCCCCGAACTCCCATCCCCAGGTCAGATGTGTCTCGCAGAGGCATGCCCCTGCGTGCTTCTTATATTTATACACTTATCGTGTATGATGTCAAGTCGGCGGAGCGTCGTGCCTCCACCTCCACATGGACCACGGCCACCTCACGACAGCTTCCCCTACGCGGACAGACCCGACAGTCTGCGGCCTCCTTCTCCGGGAAGTCCGAGCGCGCGGCCAGCTGGAAGCCCCGACCTTCGAAGAAGTCCGGGTCCAGCGTCAGGGCGAAGGTCCGGCCCACCCCCAACGCCTGGCTGCGACGGCGGAGCCGCGCCACCCACCGCGCCCCCAGACCCCGCCCCCGCTCGGTGGGCGCCACGGCCAGCGAGACGATCTCCGCGGTGTCGTCCGGATAGAGCCGGAGTCCGCCGCAGCCCACGACCTCCCCGTTCGGCCGGGTGGCCACCAGGAGCTCCGCCATCCCAGCGCGGATCTCCCCTTCGCTCCGGGGCAACATCAGGCCCTGGCGGGCGTACGGAGCGATCAACCCCAGGATCGCCGTCACATCCTTGCCCAGGGCGGGCCGGATCCAATAGCCGCCGGTGCCACCCCGCGGGGCGATCATGCCACAACCTCCCGGAGGACCTCGACGGCCTCGTCGATCTCCTCGTCCGACACGGTGAGGGGCGGGACGAACCGGACCACCCGGGGCCCGGCACCCACCAGTAGGAGTCCCTTCTCCTGGGCGGCGGCCACGACCGCCCCGGCCCGGTCCTCCTCCAGGACCAGCCCCAGCATGAGGCCCCGCCCCCGCACACCCAGGACGCCCGGTCTCGTCAGGGACTCCAGCCCCCTCCGAAGTCGCGCCCCAGCCTCTCGCACCCGCTGCAGGAAGGCTGGCTCCGCGACGGTCCGCACGACGGCGAGCGCCACCGAGGCCACCAACGGCCCGCCGCCGAAGGTGGTGGCATGGTCCCCGGGCTGGAGGGTGGCGGCCACGGCCTCGCTGGCTACCACGGCTCCCATGGGGAGGCCGCCGGCCAGCGGCTTGGCCAGCGTCAGGATGTCCGGCACCACCTTGTAGTGCTGCCAGGCGAAGAGCTCCCCGGTCCTACCCAGCCCGCACTGCACCTCGTCGAAGACCAGGAGGGTGCCATGCTCCCGGCAGAGCTCCCGGAGCTCGCAGAGGAAGGCCCCCTCTACCGGCAGGATCCCGCCCTCGCCCTGGACCGGCTCCAGAAGGACGGCGCAGGGCCGCTCCTCTTGCAGGAGCCGGGCCATCCCGTCCAGATCCCCCAGCTCGGCGAAGTGGACGCCGGGCATGAGGGGACGAAATGGCTCCTGGTACTTCGGTCGGTCGGTGGCGGCCAGCGTCCCGTACAGCCGACCGTGGAAGGAGCCTCGGAAGGCTACCACGTCCGAGTGGCCCTCCCCGTGGACCGTCCGTGCCCAGCGCCGCGCGAACTTGATGGCGGCCTCGTTGGCCTCCGCCCCAGAGTTGCAGAAGAAGACCCCTCCGGGAAAGCTGTGCTGGACCAGGAACTCGGCAAGCTCGGCCGCGGGGCGCGTCCGGTACAGGTTGGAGGTGTGCATGAGGCCGGTGTCCCAGGCCTCCTGCAGCGCCGCCTCGATGACGGGGGACCGGTGCCCCAGCGCCGACACGGCGATCCCCGCCGTGAAGTCCAGGTAGCTCTGCCCCTGGTCGTCCCAGACCCGGCTCCCCTCACCCTTCACCAGCGTGAGGTCCCGATCGCCGTAGAGCGAGAGGAGAGCGCCCTCCAGCCCGGTCCGCGCCTCATCGCCAGCGCTCACGAGGCCACCTCCATGGCGCCTGCGACCCCCTCGTTCGACCCGTGGAGCACGGTGCCTGCCCGGAAGTCCCGGAGGATGCGGCCGTCTCCGATGGCTACCTCCACCCCGGCTCGCGCCGCGACCAGGGCCTGGCGGAGCTTCACCGCCATGCCTCCCTGGGCGACGCCCTCCTCCACCAGGGCACGGGCACCGTCCAGGGTGAGCTCGCGCAGGACCTCCCCCTCGTCCAGCACCCCCGGAACATCGCTCACCAGATACATCCGATCAGCTCCTATGGCCGCCGCCACATGGAGGGCGGCCTCGTCGGCGTTTACGTTGAGAGGATGCCCGTCCGGTCCTCGCGAGACCGGGGACACGACGGGATGGAAGCCGGCGCCCAGGAGGGCTTCCAGCAGGTCCGGCCGGACGCGGACCACCTCGCCGACGGCACCCAGCGCTCCGCCCTGCGCGGGCACCGCCTGGATGAGGCTGCCGTCCTCTCCGGAGATGCCCACGGCGGTCACCCCTCGATCCTCGAAGGCCTGGACCACCCGCTTGTTCATCCATCCGGAGAGGACCATGGCCGTTACCCGAAGAGCGTCCGGGCCGGTGACCCGAAGGCCGTCTCGCCACTCCACCGGGAGTTCAAGGCGCTCCTGCCAGGCGGAGATCTCCTTGCCGCCGCCGTGGACCACCACCGCGTTGCCGGACAGCGCGGCCACGTCCTGGACCAGGCGTTGGAGTCCGGCCGCATCCGAGACCGCGGCGCCGCCCACCTTCACCACGCTCAGCACCGGATCCCCCGGTCCGACGGCTGGCCGGTCATGAGGTTGAAGTTCTGCACCGCCTGACCGGCGGCGCCCTTCCCGAGATTGTCCAGGGCGGCGACGACGGTGAGATGCCCGGGGAGCCCCGCATTGGCCACCACGCCCAGATCCAGGCGGTCCGTCCCCACGACGTCGGTGAGGGCAGGCACGCCCCGGGACCAGACCCGGAGGGCGCGTGCCTCGGCGTAGCGCTCGGACCAGGCGGCGCGGACCTGGTCGGGACCCACGCCGGGAGGCACCGGCAGGTAGATGGTCTCCAGGATGCCCCGAGCCACCGGGAGCAGGTGTGGCTGGAAGAGGATCGGGAGCCCCGGAAGCCCGACGCGGATCTCCTTGAGGTGCCGGTGCTCGTTCCCCAGCCCATAGGCGCGGTAGTCCCCCGCCACCTCGGCGAAGAGGAGGGAGCGCTTGGGGGTTCGCCCGGCCCCGGTGACGCCCGACGCCGCGTTGACCACGACGGTGTCGTCGGAGGCCACGAGCCCGGCATCCAGCAGGGGCCGGAGGGCGAGCTGTACCCCGGTGGGGTAGCAGCCCGGGTTCGCCACCAGGTCCGCGCGGGCCACCGCGTCGCCGTGGAGCTCGGGGAGCCCGTACACCGCCCCGGAGGCCTCCTCGCGACCCGAACCGGGCCGATGGTCGGCGGTGAGGTCCACCACGCGAGCCCCGGCGGACCGGGCTCGTTCGACCCATGGGACCGCCGCTCCGTGGGGCACGCAGAGGAAGACGACGTCCACCTCCTGCAGGGGTGCGTCGGCGGCAGGGGTGAGGGTCAGTCCCGAGACGCCTGCATCCTCCCCGGCCTCCGAGTCCGAGGTGGCGAAGCGCAGGTCGGCACCCGGGTGATGGGCGAGGAGGCGGAGCACTTCCTGCCCCGTATAGCCGGCGGCCCCGACGACGCCCACCGCCGTCGAGGCAAAA
>CAKZOQ010000258.1 GCA_937136445.1 uncultured Gemmatimonadota bacterium | reverse complement strand
CACGGCCATGCGGGTGTCCGCCGCCGCCTGGTAGCGCGCGATGCCGCGGACGGCCTCGGCGAGCCCGCCGGTGCGGGCGTAGGGCCAATACTCCGAGGCGAGGTGGACGACCGTCTCCTCGTAGTCGGGGCTGGGGAGACCGTCGCCCGGGGGCACGGCGAATGGGTCGGGGCGCATGGGCGGTGTCTGGACGTGACTGGAGGACGGGTGCAAGCTCAACATACGCCGTCGGAGCTGCGCCGCATCCGGGGCGTGGAGATGTCGCCCCTTCGTTACCTGCCCGCCGGAGCCCGCATGCCCGTGACTCGACCCCGCCGACGGCCATGATCCAGGGGGTGGAGGCGGGCACCGTGGACGCCCTCGCCGAGGGTCGCTTCCCCCGACCCTTCGACGTGCTGGGTCGCCATCCCCATCCCGAGGGCGGGTGGGTGGTCCGGGTCTTCCTTCCCTGGGCCACGGAGGTCCGGTGCGTCGAGGAAGGTGCCGGGCCCGTCGCCATGGATCAGGTCGATCCGCGCGGCCTGTGGATCCTCTCCTTTCCCGAGGCCGACGCGCCGCCAGTGTACACCCTGGAGGTCACCGACGCCGGGGGCACGGCGTGGCCGGTGGAGGACCCCTACCGCTTCGGGCCGGCGGTGGACGAGGACCGTGTGGTGGACTTTCTGAAGGGTCGGGAGCTCCGAGCCCATGAGGTGCTGGGCGCCGCCGTCCTCGAGCACGAGGAGGTCACGGGCACCCGGTTCGCCGTCTGGGCACCCCATGCCCAGGCCGTGGGACTCGCCGGAGACATGAACGAGTGGGACGCCCGCTGCCACCCCATGCGTCCCCGGGGAAACACCGGCGTCTGGGAGCTCTTCGTCCCCGGCGTGGGAGTGGGCACCCGCTACAAGTATCGTTTGCTGAACGCACGCGGGGAGAAGGCGGACAAGGCCGACCCCTTCGGCCGGGCCATGGAGCTGCGTCCGGCCACGGCCTCCGAGGTCTGGGATCCCGGTGACTACGACTGGACCGACGTGGAGTGGCTGGAGCGCCGGGCGCGGACGGACTGGGATGCGGAACCGATGTCGGTCTACGAGGTCCACCTGGGGTCCTGGCGCCGCCCGGACGCCTGGGCGGACGACGGAGACGAGACCGGGCAGTGGCTCTCCTATCGGGAGCTCGCCGACGAACTCCTCCCCTACGTCTCGGATCTGGGCTTCACCCATGTGGAGCTCATGCCCATCCTGGAGCATCCGCTGGACCAGAGCTGGGGCTACCAGCCCGTGGGCTTCTTCGCCCCCACCGCCCGCCACGGCGAGGCCGACGACTTCCGCTACTTCGTGGATCGGGCCCACCGGCTGGGCATCGGCGTCCTGTTGGACTGGGTGCCGGGGCATTTCCCCTCGGACGGCCACGGTCTGGTGGACTTCGACGGCACCCCGCTCTTCGAAGACGCCGATCCCCTCCAGGCCCGGCACCCGGACTGGGGCACCCTGGTCTTCGACTACGGCAAGCCGCCGGTGCGCTCCTTCCTGGTGTCCAGCGCCATCCACTGGCTGGAGGACTACCATCTCGACGGCCTCCGGGTGGATGCGGTGGCCTCCATGCTCTACCTGGACTACTCCCGTCCGGAAGGCGGGTGGACCCCCAACGTCCACGGCGGACGCGAGAACCTGGAGGCGGTGGGGCTGCTGACGGTGGTGAACGACGCCGTCCACGCCCAGGTGCCGGGGGCGCTCATGGTGGCGGAGGAATCCACCGCCTGGCCCCGGGTCTCCCACGGTACGGACAAGGGCGGACTCGGCTTCGATCAGAAGTGGAACATGGGCTGGATGAACGACACCCTGGAGGTCATGAGCCGGGACCCCGTCCACCGCCGCACCGCCTACGAGCACTTCACCTTCCCCCTTCTCTACGCCTTCTCCGAGCGGTTCGTCCTCCCCCTCTCCCACGACGAGGTAGTCCACGGCAAGGGATCCCTCCTCGCCAAGATGCCGGGGAAGGGTAGGGCGCAGTTCGCCAACCTCCGCCTCCTCCTGGCCTGGATGTGGGCCCATCCGGGGAAGAAGCTTCTCTTCATGGGAGGGGAGCTGGGGAGCTGGGACGAGTGGGACGTGGATGGGGAGCTGGACTGGGGGCTGGAGGACGACTTCCACCACACCGGGGTCCAGCGGCTGGGGACCGACCTGAACCGCCTCTATCGCTCCCGGGAGGCGCTGCACCTCCAGGACTTCCACCCCGACGGCTTCGAGTGGCTGGACTGCCACGATGCCGAGCGCACCACCCTGTCGTTCCTGCGGTGGGCCCCGGGGTGGGAGGACTTCGTGGCCGGCGCGGCGAACTTCACCCCCGTCCACAGGGACGACTACCGCCTACCCGTGCCCTTTCCGGGCCGCTACAAGGTCGTCCTGAATACCGACGCCGGCGTGTACGGCGGAAACGACACGGTGGTGCCGAAGGTGCTGGAGAGCCGGCCGGAACGCTTCAAGGGCCGCGACCATGTTCTGGATTTGCCCCTTCCAGGGCTGACGCTCCTCTTCCTGGAACGGGAGGGCTGAAGGTCCTCGTCAGTCCCCCGCGTCCGACGCCGATCCCGCCGTCTGCGTTTCCAGGGGAAGCTCTTCCTGCAACCCGGCCTGGTGGGTCGGCGGATCGTCGGCGGCCTCGGACCCGGAGAGGGCGGGGAGGTAGTACGTCTCGGCGTACTCCTGGACCATCCGGCGGGTGGTGAAGGCCCGCCCGGCCACACGGAGGGCTTCCTTCATCCGACGCACCCAGGCGGTGGGGACGCCCCCGTCGTCCTGGGCTTCGTAGAAGGCGGGCACCACCTCCCGCTCCAGGAGGGTGAAGAGGGCGTCGTGGTCGTGGTCGTCCACCTCCTGGTCGGTGCCCTCCGCCAGGGGGATGGCCCATCCGTTCTCGCCGTCGAAGCCCTCGGCCCACCACCCATCCAGGGTGCTGAGCTGGGGCACGCAGTTCAGGGCGGCCTTCATGCCGCTGGTGCCCGAGGCCTCCATGGGCACCCGGGGGAGGTTGAGCCAGAGGTCCACGCCCTGCACGAGCCGGTGGGCCAGGTGCATCTCGTAGTCCTCCACGAAGGCGATCCGCCCCTCGAAGCGGGGGTCCCGGGTGGCCTGCCATACCCGCTGGAGCACCCTCTTGGCCTCGTCGTCGGCAGGGTGGGCCTTCCCGGCCAGGACGAGCTGCACCGGTCGGCGCCGGTCGGTGAGAAGACGCCGGAGGCGCTCCTCGTCCCGGAAGAGGAGGTTGGCCCGCTTGTAGGTGGCGAAGCGGCGGGCGAAACCGATGGTGAGGGGAAAGTGGCTGAGAAGGGTGCCGGCGCCCACCAGGTGGGCCGCCTCGTGCTGGCGTTCCCGCCAGCGCTCCCGTGCCTGCTCCCTGCAGAAGTCCAGGAGTCCCTTCTTGAGCCGGACGTGGATGTTCCAGATCTCCTCGTCGGGGATCTCCAGGACCTGGTCCCAGGCTTCGGGCGGAACGTCGCCCTGCTCCCACTCCCGACCGAAGACCTCGTCCAGAAGGCCCATCATGTGGTGGGACATCCAGGAGCCAAGGTGAACGCCGTTGGTCACCGACCCGATGGGG
>CAKZOQ010000257.1 GCA_937136445.1 uncultured Gemmatimonadota bacterium | reverse complement strand
GGAGCGGAGCCGGGCGCTGGCCAACGTCAGCGCCGTGAGCCTCGTCCAGCCCGAGCCGGTCGTGGCCGCGGGCGAGGTTGGCGAGGCGCTGGTGGTCTATTCGGCTCCAGACTTCTTCCAGCTCCTGGGGGTCGAGGCGGCAGTAGGGCGGACCTTCCGCGCCTTCTCCGAGGAATCGGAGGGTTGGGAGGCGGTCCTGAGCGACGCCTATTGGCGGGAGCGGTTCTCCAGGGATCCCGAGGTCGTGGGGCGGACCCTCGACGTGGACGGCACCCCCGTGACGGTAGTGGGCGTGCTCCCCGACGAATACGTCGTCCACGGTCAGGAGGGGGACCTCTGGGTACGCCTGGATCTCACCCAGGGAGACCAGGCCACATCCGGTCGCTGGCTCTATCCGGTGGGGCGCCTGGCCGACGGTGCCACCGTGGATCAGGCCCGGGTCGAGCTGGAGGCCATCGCCGCGACGCTACGGGACGAGTATCCGGAGTTCAACGCCGGGTGGTCGGTCACCGTGCTGCCCCTCCAGACCGAGGTGGTGGGCGACGTGCAGGCGGCCCTCTGGCTCCTCCTGGGCGCCGTGGGGCTCCTCCTGGCCATCGCCTGCGCCAACGTCGCCGGGCTCTTCCTGGTGCGGGGCGCGCAGCGGGATCGCGAGATGGCGGTGCGGGCCTCGCTGGGCGCCTCCCGGGAGGACCTGGTGGGCCAGCTTCTTGTGGAGAGCCTGGTGGTGTCCGGCACCGGGACCGCCCTGGGGGTCCTGCTGGGCCACCTGGGGACGCGGGTATTCGCCCAGGGGGTCCCCGATGCCTTCGCCCTCCCCCGTGTGGAGACTGCCGGCGTGGACCCGGGCGTCCTCGTCCTGGCAGCCGGTCTGGTCTTCCTCACGGGTATGGCCTTCGGGCTGGTCCCCGCCGTCCGGGCCGCCAGCACCGACGCCGCCGAGGCGCTCCACTCCGGTGGCCGTGGATCGTCGGCGAGCGGGGGGTGGGTGGGGAACGGACTCGTGGTGGCGGAGGCGGCCCTCTCGGTGGTGCTCCTCTCCGGAGCCGTCCTCCTGGGAAAGAGCTTCTCCGAGCTCACCGCGGTGGACCCCGGCATCGATCCGGCTTCGGTGGTGGTGGGGCGTGTGAACCCAACGGGCGAGGCCTACGAGGAGGACGCGGATCGGGTGGCCTTCTTCGAGACCCTCGCCACCGAGCTCGAGGCCCGGCCGGGTGTCGAGGCCGTCGGGGGCATCACCTTCCTGCCCATCGAGGGCTGGGGGGCAGCGACCTCCATGTGGCCGGGGGACCGTCCCCCGCCTGAGGACCAGAACCGTCGGGCGGCCGATGTCCGAAACGTCACCGACGGCTACTTCCAGGCCATGGGGCTGACGCTCCTCCAGGGCCGCTCCTTCGACCGGCGGGACGTCCCCGCGGCACCCCGGGTGGTGGTGGTGAACCGCACCCTCGCCGAACGGCACTGGCCGGGAGAGAGTGCTCTGGGGAAGCCGCTGGTGATCAACTGGGACGATCGGACCCCCTGGGAGATCGTGGGCATCGTGGAGGACGTCCGTATGGGGGGACTCGACACCGACCCCCGGGAGGCCGTGTACCTCCCCTATGCCCAGGCGCCCTTCTTCGGATGGCTCCACGTGGCGGTGCGGGGGACCCTGGACGCCGCGGAGCTCGCCGCGGAGCTCCGGAACGGTGTGGCGGCGCTGGACCCTGGCGTCCCGGTGAGTTCGGTGGAGCCCATGGAGCAGGTCGTCTCCCGTTCCCTGGCAGGGCCGCGGGTGACCACCGTCCTCATGGGGGTCTTCGCAGCACTGGCCACCACGCTGGCCGCGGTGGGACTCTACGGTGTCCTGGCCTACGCCGTCTCCCGGCGGGTGCGGGAGATCGGTATCCGCGTGGCCATGGGCGCTACGACCGGAGGCATCCTGCGTCTGGTGGTGGGTCGGGGCGCTCTCCTCATCGGGCTGGGTGTGGCGGTAGGATGGGGCACGGCCTTCGCGGGTGGGCGGGTCCTTTCCGGGCTCCTCTTCCGTGTCGATCCCGCAGATCCTCTCTCCCTGGGGGCGGCAGGGGCGGGGGTGGTGGTGGTGGCGCTGCTGGCCTGCCTCGTTCCGGCCCTCCGCGCCACCCGGGTGGAGCCTCTGGAGGCGCTCCGACGGGAGTAGGCCCATGGCCAGGCTCCGGGGCCCGCGGGCGGGAAGAACCGTTGATCGCGGAGGCCCCATCGGCCTAGGTTCCGGGTCATGGTACGCCCCACACGGACGGGTTCCCCCCCACGATCTACGATGCACCACCGTGTCCTGCTCCGAAGCGGACTCCGGAGACGGAGGACTACGAGCTCGGCGGGGAGGGGGGACGGATGAAGCCGCGTTTCCACATCCAGCGGCCCGACGGTGAGGAGCCCATCGGCACCCGGGAGGAACTCCGGGCCTGGATCGAGGATGGGGCCATCCAGCCCGAAGACCTCCTCTACGACACCCGCACGGGCGAGTGGGCTCCGGCACGGGCCCACCCGGCCTTCCTGGACGCCCTCCGGGAGGTAGAGGAGGCGGAGGCCGAGGGGGAGGAGGCGCAGGCCGAAGAGGGAGGGGGCGGGCCCGACGATGGAGTGCCTCCGGAGGGCCCGGGTGTCCCGGAGGACTCCCCCAGCCCGCCCGAGGCCGCGGGGGACGCGGTGGACGCGGTGGACGACGTGGACGACGTGGACCTCTCGCTGGTGGAGGAAGAGCCCACCAGGCCCGAAGAGGCGGCGGCGGCCTTCATTCGGCAGATGGAGCGGGAACGGCAGGACGATCCGACCCAGCGCCGGGAGGCGGATCCGCTGGTGTTCGAGGGTCTCACCACCGAGAGGAGCGGGAGCCTTCCCAACCTCACCGGGCCGGCCCGGGGGGTGACGGACCGACCGCCCGACCGCCGGCCGCCTTCGCGGAAGTCGACGCCCACGGCAGCGCCGAAGCCCCGCCCGAAACGATCCTCCTCCCGCTTGCTCTGGATCGGCTTGGTGGTGGTGGGGGCCGGCGGGCTCCTGGCCACCTCCTGGTTCCTGGGGGAGCGCGGCACGCAGGAGGGCGCCCCCGGCAGCGAGGTGGTGGCGGCGCCCCCGCCGGGCGACGAGGAGCTCGCACGGCGAGCCCAGAGCTCCTGGCTGGAGGGCCTGGAGGAGCTCCGGAGCTCCTTCGACCTGGGCCCCGTCCCCGAGGACTGGCTCTCGGGAGAGTACCTGGCCCAGGCCTCGGCCTACCCCCAGGTGGAGGCCTTCTGGGAAGGGTACGCCGCGTACGTGGAGGCCGCCGCCGAGACGGAGGCCGACCGGTATCGGGAGTCCTTCCTCGGCGTGCTCGAGGACGCCGACGTGGAGGGACCCATGCGCACCCTGAAACTCCGACGGGGGCTCACCACCTTCGTAGGCCAGGCGCCGGAGCGGCGGGCGTCCTACCAGAGCACGCTGGAGCTGGCTTCGGCGGCGTTGGAGCTGCACCGCTTCCTTCTGCAGTCGGAGGCGGCGATCCGTTTCGAGCCCGCCACCGGCGAGCGTCTCTCCGCGGATCCCGTCACCGAAGCCGCCGGGACCGACGAGGCGACCCAGGCTCGTCTCGAGGCCGCGCTGGACCGTGTGCTGGAGGCGCTGCAGGGGGTGGAAGGCCAGGAGGCGGCGGCGGCGGGAAGCGAGCCGCGCTGGCTGGTGCGGATGCTGGCGGCGGGATAGAGCGGCTCGGCCCTCCCCACGGGCCTCCGGGCGAGGTGAGAGGGGTGTCGGGCCGATCCCCCGGGGGGTAGGTTGGCAGCCGCGTCGGCCCCGCGTCTCCCACCCCCACCCCATGCCCGCCTCCCTCGACCCGACCACCACCACCCCCGGCGCCGCCCCGCCCACCTGGGCGAAGGTCATCGACCACACCCGCTGCATCGGGTGTCACGCCTGTACGACCGCCTGCAAATCGGAGAACGAGGTCCCCCTCTCGGTGACCCGGACCTACGTGAAGTACGTGGACACCGGGCACTTCCCCCAGACGCGGC
>CAKZOQ010000256.1 GCA_937136445.1 uncultured Gemmatimonadota bacterium | reverse complement strand
AGCTGGACGAGGTCATGCACGGCTTCGTGGAGGGCGAGATCGACGTCCTGGTCTGTACCTCCATCATCGAGAACGGTCTGGACGTTCCCAACGCCAACACCCTCATCGTGGACCGCGCCGACCGCTTCGGCCTCTCCCAGCTCTACCAGATCCGTGGACGGGTGGGCCGCTCGGACCGGCGGGCCTACTGCTACCTCCTCACCCCGGAGAACCTGGACGAGGACGCCGCCAAGCGCCTCCGCGTCCTGGAGCACTACACGGAGCTTGGGAGCGGCTACTCGGTGGCCCTCCGGGACCTGGAGCTCCGGGGTGCCGGCAACCTCCTGGGGGCGGACCAATCCGGCTTCTCCCACCAGGTGGGGCTGGACGCCTACATGCGCCTCCTGGAGAAGACGGTGGAGCGACTCCGGAAGGGTGAGGAGGAGGTGGAGCATCCGGACCCCGACATCTCCCTGCCCGGTCCGGCCTACCTTCCGGAGGGCTATATTGCGGACGCAAGTCAGAAGCTCCACCTCTATCGGCGCCTCTCCAAGGTGAAGGGCCGCTCCGAGGTGGAAGAGATGCGGGCCGAGATCGCCGACCGCTTCGGACCGCTGCCCGCCGAGGTGGACCACCTGCTGGACGCCACCCTGCTCCGGGCGCTGGGCCGGCAGCTCGGCGTGGACCGGATCATGGTCAAGGGTCGCGGAGCCCGGTTGAGCTTCCGCGGCGGCGTGGCGCCTCGGCTGTCGGCGCTGGACAAGCCGTTGGAGCGGCGCCAGGTCCAGACGGAGGTTCGCCGCCTGGATCCCCTCTCGTTGATCCTCCATCAGATGGGCACGGCCGAGCTGGTGGAGACCGTGGCCATCGCGCTGCAGACCCTCCTGGACACCCGGGCCGAAGCGGTCCCGACCTGATCCCCATCGACGACCCACCCCGCACCCCAACCCCTCCCGCCATGCCCCGTCCCACCCGGTCCCCCGGAATCGTCCCCTCGGCCTCCGGGGGGCGCGTCGCCCTGGCCCTCGTCTCCGCGCTCTTCCTCACCGCCTGCGGCGACGCCGTGGACGAGAGCGAGGCCGTGGCCCGCGCCGGCGACCAGATCCTCCGCGTGGACGATGCTACGGCACTCCTGGTGGACCAGGAGAACCTCCCGGCGGAGGCGCAGGTGGTGGAGGCGTTGGCCGACCTGTGGATCGACTACACCCTCCTCGCCACCGACATCGCTCGGGACTCCACCTTCGGCTTCCTCGAGCTGACGCCGCTGGTGCGTCAACAGTTGGACCAGGAGATGATCGTGCAGCTCCGGGACGCCCGCATCGAGATGGACACGGTGGTGACGGAGGAGCAGCTCCAGGCGGCCTTCCAGGAGCAGGCTCCCGGCGCTCAGCTCCGGGCCCGTCACATCCTCCTCACCTTCCCCCAGGCCGCCACCCAGGCCCAGCGGGATTCGGTGCGGGCCCGGATGGAGGAGCTCCGAGCGCGTGTGGTGGCCGGCGCCGACTTCGCCGAGCTGGCGCGGGAGGTCTCCCAGGATCCCGGAAGCGCCGCCCAGGGAGGTGACCTCGGCTTCTTCAGTCGGGGCGACATGGTGCGCCCCTTCGAGGAGGCGGTCTTCGACCTGGAACCCGGCGAGCTGAGCGAGGTGGTCCAGAGCCCCTACGGCGTCCACCTCATCCGCCTCGAGGAGCGACGGGCCTCGGGCTTCGACGAGGTCCGGGACCAGCTCCGCACCCGCTTGCTGGAAACGCGCTTCCTCTCCGCCGAATCCACCTTCGTGGCCCAGGCGGAAGCGGAGGCAGATCCCTCGGTGGAGGAGGGGGCGCTGGAGCTGGCTCGGGAGATCGCCCGGAATCCCGGGCGCACCCTGAGCGGGCGTGCGGCGGAGCGAGCGCTCGGCTCCTATGAGGGCGGGGCGTACACCACCGGGGAGTTCCAGGCCTTCATCCAGGGTCGGGAGCCCGCCTTCCGTCAGCAGATCGCCGGGGCCACCGACGAGCAGCTCACCAACTTCCTCCGGGGTATGGTGCAGCGGGAGCTCCTCCTGGCCGAGGCCCGCGCCGCCGGGATGGAGCCGGCCCAGCCGGTGGTGGATTCCCTGGTGGACGGGGCCCGGGAACGGCTCCGGGACGTGGCCCGGCGCATCGGCGTCCTCCGCCTGGACCGGGCACCGGGCGAGGAGGTGGAGCCCGCCGTCCAGCGCGCCGTCCGTTCGGCCCTGGAGGACATCCTCACCGGGGCTTCGGACGTGGTCCCGCTGGGCCAGATTTCCTTTCAGCTCCGGCGGGGTGAGCCCACCCAGATCTACGGCTCCGGAGTGGGCGAGGTGGTGCTCCGGATCGCCCGAGCCCGCGCCGGGCGCGCTCCGGCTCCGGCAGAGGAGGCCCTCCCGCTGGATTCCCTCGCCGGTGGCGCCGACGACCCCCCGAACTGACCCGGAACCCGGCCTGACGGCCGGTTTACGACCGACCATGATGCGATCTTCCCGTCTGCTCCCGTTCCTGGCGGCACTCGCCGCCTGGACCCTCACCGCCGTCCCCGTCTCCGCCCAGTTCGGTCCCGACGACCGCGACGTGGTGGATCAGGTGGTGGCCATCGTCGGTGACTCCGCCGTCCTCGCCACCCAGATCCAGGAGGACATTCAGCGGATGGGCCTCCAGGGGCAGGAGCTGCCCCAGGATCCTGCCGGGCAGGAGGCGCTCTTCCGGGAGCTGCTCCAGCGGTCCATCGACCGCCTCCTGGTCCTGCAGGCCGCAGCGGGGGACACCCTCCTCACCGTGGACGAGGAACGTGTGTCCACGGTGGTGGAGCAAGAGATCACGCGCCGCACCGAAGCCTTCGGGGGCCAGGCCGCCCTTCAGGAGGCGCTCTCCGGCGAAGGGCTCTCCCTGGCGGCCTACCGGGACATCCTGGCCCAGGACGTCCGGCAGGAGCAGATGCAGCAGATGTTCATGCAGCGGCAGCTCCAGGGTGCCCCCCCGGTGGTCGTCACCGAGGAAGAGGTCCTGGAAGCCTTCGAGAACGCCCGCGGCTCGCTGCAGGAGCGGCCCCGGACGCTGACCTTCCACCAGGTGGTGGTCCGACCGGAATCCTCGGACTCGGCGCTGGACGCCACCCGGGAGCAGGCGGAAGCCCTCCTGGACTCCGTACGGGCGGGGGCAGACTTCGCGGAGCTGGCGGAGCGTTACTCCCAGGATCCGGGCTCGGCCCAGAACGGAGGAGACCTCGGCTGGTTCCGCCGGGGCCAGATGGTCCGCTCCTTCGAGGACGCCGCCTTCGCCCTCCGCGACGGGCAGGTCAGCGCGCCGGTCCAGTCCGAGTTCGGCTTCCACATCATCAAGGTGGAACGCTCCCGTCAGGGGGAGCGTCGAGGTCGCCATATCCTCCTGGTACCCGAGGTCTCCCAGACCGACCAGGAACGGGCCCGTACCCGGGCGCAGGATCTGGCGGAGCAGGTGCGTCAGGGCGCCGACATTGCGGCGCTCTACGAGGAGTATTCGGACCCCGAGGTCCCGGATTCGCTCACGGTGACCTACGAGCAGCTCGGCGAACTGCCTCCGGGCTACGACCAGCTCACCTCCGCGGCGGAAGGCGAGGTGGTGGGACCGCTCGAGTACGAGGCCGGAGCCGGCCAGGTCCGTTTCGCCGTCGTGGAGGTGGAGGAGATTCGCGAGGCCGGTGCCTACACCCTCCCGGACGTGCGCGAGCAGCTCGAGGCCCAGATCACCCGGCAGCGCCAGATCGAATCGATCCTGGAACGCCTCCGGGCCCGAACGTACATCGAGATCCTCATCTAGTCCGTCGGCCATGGCCGTCTCTCCCCTCGCCGTGACCCTCGGGGATCCCCGGGGCATCGGTGCCGAAGTCGCCCTGGGCGCAGCCGCGCGCCTGAAGGTGGACCAGCCCGACCTCCCGCTCCTCTTCTTCGGGGCGCCGGAGCAGGCCGAGGGCGTGGACCTTCCCGGCGAATTCCGTCCCACCGAGTCCTGGGACGGAAGCGAAGCCGGCGCCGGGGCGGTCTCCATCCAGGCCCTCCGTGGCGCGGTGGAGGCCGCCACGACCGGCGCCGCCTCCGCCGTGGTGACGGGACCCGTCCACAAGCCGGCGCTCCACGCCGCGGGGTGGGCGGCGCCGGGACAGACCGAGATGCTTCAGGAGCTCACCGGCGCAACGACGGTGGGGATGCTCATGTGCGCGGAATCCACTCGACTCGGGGGCGCCCTGCGGGTGCTCCTGGCCACCACGCACCTCGCGCTTCGGGACGTGCCCGAGCGAGTCACCACCGACCTCCTGGTGGAGCAGACGGAGCTCCTCCACGAGGCCCTCCGGGACCGGTGGGGCTTCCCTGAGCCCCGGCTGGCGCTCTGCGGGCTGAACCCCCACGCCTCGGACCAGGGGCTCTTCGGCGACGAAGAGGAGCGGATCTTCGAGCCCGCCGTAGCTCGTCTGCGGGAGGCGGGGGGGACGGTCCGGGGCCCCCTCCCCGCCGCCACGGGCTTCGGGAAGGCCCTGGCCGGGGAGGTCCACGCGGTGGTGGCTCCCTACCACGACGTCGGGATGGCGGCCTTCAAGACGGTCTCCTTCGGCACCGGCGTGAACGTGACGTTGGGACTTCCCTTCCTCCGGACCTCCCCGGACCACGGCACCGCCTTCGACATCGCCGGGCTGGGCACGGCGGATCCAGCCTCCATGCTGGAGGCGCTTCGCCTGGCGGCCCGCCTGGGTCCTCGTAGTTTTCAGAAGAGGTCCGCGGAGCTTCCCAGCTGACCCCCTTCCCCACCGCCCCGTCTCGCCGGTGATCCAGCTTACCAGCGTGTCCAAGGAATATCCGAACCGGGGCTACGGGCTCCGGGACGTGAGCTTCCGGATGGAGAAGGGCGAGTTCGCCTTCCTCACCGGTCACTCGGGCTCCGGGAAGTCCACGACCCTGCGCCTGGTGCACATGGCCGACCGGCCCACCTCCGGCGAGGTGCGGGTGTCGGGCTACTCCTCGGAGACCGTCTCCCGGCGGGAGGTCTGGAAGGTCCGACGGAGGGTGGGGATCGTCTTCCAGGACTTCCGGCTTCTCCCCGGTCGGACGGCGCAGGAGAACGTGGCCTTCGCCCTGGAGGTCACCGGAACCTCCCGG
>CAKZOQ010000255.1 GCA_937136445.1 uncultured Gemmatimonadota bacterium | reverse complement strand
AGATGCCGTCGGTGGTGACCAGCGCCCGCTTCGCCTTCCCCCGCCACTCGGTGAGCGCCTGGTCCAACGCCTCCACGTCGTTGTGCGGGTAGATGGCCTTCCCCACCGGCCGCGCCAGCCGCATGGCGTTGATGATGCAGTTGTGATTGAGCTCGTCGGAGATCAGTACCGTCTCGTCGGAGACCAGTGGCACCAGAGTGGAGACCACGGTGGCGTAGGCCGAGCTGAAGGCCATGGCGGCCTCCCGCCCATGGAAGTCCGCCAGGGTCTGCTCGAGCTCCACATGGGCCCGGTAGGTCCCGCTGATGAAGCGGACCGCGCCGGGCCCGGCTCCGAACTCCGCCGTGGCCTCCTCCTCGGCGCGCATGACCTCCGGATGCAGGCTCAGCCCCAGGTAGGAGTTGGAGTTCATGCGGAGGAACCCTGTGTCCCCCTCGCCCTCCAGCAGGAAGCGGGGTCCCCGGTCCCCCTCCGCAGGGCGGACGCCCGTGACGACGCTCTCCCCCCCCTTGGCGGTGCCGGACTCGTGGAGCTCGGCGACGTGGTCGTCCAGAATGGTGCTCAGTCGATGGATGGGCATGGGGTGGGTCGGTGTGGGATGGTGGGTAGTGAACGGGCCGGCGGGCGGGTGAGGAGCTTACCCGCGTCCCAGCACCTCGAGCATCTCCGCGGTCATGGCGGCGGCATCGTATTCGGGCTGCCACCCCCATTCCTCCCGGGCCGCAGAATCATCGATGCGGTCCGGCCAGCTTTCGGCGATCCCCTGCCGCACCGGATCCACGTCGTAGTCGATGACGAAGTCCGGCAGGTGCCGGCGGATCTCGGTGGCCAGCGATTCCGGGGAGAGCTGCATGGCAGTGACGTTGAAGGCGTTGCGGTGCGTGAGCGCGTCGGCGTCGGCCTCCATGACCTCGATGGCGGCCCGCACGGCGTCGGGCATGTACATCATGTCGAGCTGGGCGTCGGCGGACAGAAAGGAGGTGTAGCGACCCTCCCGGGCGGCGGCGTAGAAGATCTCCACCGCCCAGTCGGTGGTACCCCCTCCCGGCGGCGCTCCGTGGGAGATCAGCCCGGGGTAGCGGACGCCGCGGGTGTCTACCCCGTAGCGGGCGTGGTAGTAGTCGCAGAGGAGCTCGCCGGCCACCTTCGTGACGCCGTAGATGGTGCGGGGGCGGTTCACCGTATCCTGGGGCGTGGGGTCCTTGGGGCTCTCCGGTCCGAAGACCCCGATGGAGCTCGGGGTGAAGACGGCGCAGCCCTGCTCCCGTGCCACCTCCAGGACCGCCTCCAGGCTGCTCATGTTCACGTGCCAGGCCAGCCGGGGGTCGCGCTCTCCCACCGCCGAGAGGATGGCCGCAAGATGGTACACCGTGTCGGCGTCGTGGCGCATGACCGCCTGACCCACCCCCTTCCGGTCCGTGGCGTCCAGCACCTGGAAGGGACCCCCCTCCGCCACGACCGGGTCCGGCGTCCGGATGTCGGTGGCGAGGACCCGGTCGTCGCCGTAGAGCTCCCGGAGGCGAGGCACGAGCCAGGAGCCGATCTGACCCCCGGCCCCGGTGACGAGGATGCGCCTCAACGCTCGTACCGCGCCGGCCCCTCACGGGTGGCGTCCAACGACCATTCGATGAAGTCCCGGATGTCCTGGTTCGAGGTGATGATGTCCTCCGCCCGCAGGTACATCATGTGTCCACTGCGGTAGCCGGCGAAGCGCATGCGGTCCTGGAGCCGCCCGGCAGGGTCCAGATTCCACATGGTGTACTTGGCGGAGAAGTAGTCGGTACCCCCGTCGTAGTAGCCAGCCTGGACCAGGAGGTGGAGGTACGGGTTCTCCGCCATGGCCTGGCGCAGGTTCTCCCCGGTGCGGTCCCCCTCCCGGTTCCAGGGATGCACCGGCCCGAAGAGGTAGTACTGCAGGTCCGTCTCGAAGCCCAGGTCGTTGCGCAGGTAGTCGTTGATGGCCGGAGCGAAGGCGTGATTCCATGCCGAGAGCGCGGGGTCGTAGTCGTAGGACTCCCCGGCATCCTCACGATCCATGCCACGGTAGCGGGCGTCCAGACGCCCCACGGTGAGCCCCTCGTCCCGGAGGAGCTCCTTACGGAACTCGCCCACCGACGGCCGCAGGTTGTGGTCCTGGAACCACCCCGGGTCCACCCCGGCGTAGCGGGCGGCCTGCTCTGCGATGGCCTGCCGCTCGGATCCGGCCAGAGCGCCTCCCCGGGCCAGGGCCGGCAGGTAGGTGTCAAGCGTCCACTCCTCCACCTCGGCCAGGGCGTCCAGGAGGTCCTGGCCCTGGAGGGAGGGATCGAGCTGCTCGTGATACCAGGCGGTGGCGGTGTAGTTGGGCAGCGCCAGCGCGTCTCCCACCGGCCCCTCCCGCGCCACGCCCAGGCCCGTAGGGGATACCAGGACCACCCCGTTGAGGTACATCCACTGGTCCCCCTGGAGCTCCCTGGCCAGGCCGGAGACCCGATTCGTTCCGTAGCTCTCGCCGATGAGGAACTTGGGGTTCGGCCAGCGATCGTGGCGACTGACGAAGGTACCGATCCAGTCTGCCAGGTACTCGATGTCCTCGTTGACGCCGAAGAAGTGGCTCCGGTCGGCATCGCCGAGAATGCGG
>CAKZOQ010000254.1 GCA_937136445.1 uncultured Gemmatimonadota bacterium | reverse complement strand
GCGTAGAGGTAGCCCTCGTTGGCGTAGAGCTCCTGCACCCCGGTGATGGCGGCGTTGAAGGCCTCGGCGTCGAAGGGCTCCCCTTCCTGACCGGAGCCCGCCCCCCCTCCTCGGAGGCCCAGCGTCCGTAGGAGGCCGCCCTCTTCGGTGCGGAAGAAGCGCTCCAGACGTTCGTCCTCGAAGCGCTGGTTGCCCTCGATGGAGAAGGAAGCCAGGCGGTACCTGGGGCCCTCGTCCACCGTGACCTCGAGGCGGGCCTTCCCGGTGTTGGGGTCGATGACGAGGGTGTCGTTCACCACCTCCATGTCCAGGAAGCCGCGGGAGCGGTACTCCGCCGGGATGCTGTTCTCCAGATCCTGCTCGTACCGCAGCTCGTCGTAGGAGCCGCTCCGGAACCAGAAGAAGCCTTCCGGTTTCGTGGACATGGCGGCCCGGAGGACGCCGTCGGCCACCGACTCGTTCCCTTGGAAGTCCACCTCCGCGATGGTCACCCGCTGTCCTTCGTTCACATCCAGGTAGAGGTCGATCTGGTTCGACTGCCCGGAGACCTGCTCCTGGCGCTCCTGGATCTCGGCGAATGGGATGCCCCGAGCCGCCAGCTCCCCGCGGATGAAGGCCTGGGCGTCCAGCACCTTCTGTCGGTTGTAGGGGAGACCGCCTCGGAGATCGGTGGTGTCCCGAACGTCCCGCTCGGAGGCGTTCTGGAGGCCGGTGATGGTCACCGTACGGACCAGCGGACGTTCCTCCACCTCCACCACCAAGATGACGGGCCCGCCCGCGTCCTCCGCCCGCACCCGCACACGGGCGAACTGCTGGGTGGAGTGCAGGTTCTTGATGCCCCGCTGGATCTCCCGGTAGGTGACGTCCTGACCGGGGGCCACGCCGAAGGCGGCGAGGACGCTTCCGTCCTCGACACGCTCGTTGCCCTCCACCAAGACGGTATCCACCGGCTGGGGCCCGCCGCCCTGCTGCTGGGCGTAGGCAGGAAGCGCCGCCACCAGCCAGAGAGCGGACGCCAGGATCAGCACCTGCACCGGAACTCCACCCGTCCTCGTCATCGACCTCGTCATCCGGAATGGGGTCACGTCTTGGTCGTCGAGCCCGCGCGCAGGGTGAGCCCTTCGCCATCGTCGGCGGCGTCCACCTCGATCTCGTCCCCGGCGTTGAACTCCGCCAGGAGGATCTTCTCGGAGAGCGGATCCTCGAGATAGCGCTGGATGGCCCGCTTGAGGGGCCGGGCGCCGAACTTCTGGTCGTACCCTTCCTCCACCAGGAACTGCACGGCGGCCTCGCTGAGGGCGAGCGTCATCTCCTCTTCCTCCAGGCGGGCCCGCACGTCCTTGAGGAGGATGTGAACGATCTGCCCGATCTGGTCCTTCGTGAGGGGGTGGAAGACGATGGTGTCGTCCACCCGGTTCAGGAACTCGGGGTTGAAGGCCCGCTCGATCTCGTTGCGGACGCGGTCCTTCATGATCTCGTAGCTGGACTGGGGATCCGAGGCGTGGAAGCCCACGCCCCCACCCTTGGTGATGTCCCGGGCCCCCAGGTTCGACGTCATGATGAGGACGGTGTTCTTGAAGTCGATGGTCCGCCCGTAGTTGTCCGTCAGGTGCCCTTCGTCCAGCACCTGGAGGAGGATGTTGAAGACGTCGGGGTGGGCCTTCTCCACCTCGTCCAGGAGCACCACCGAATACGGCCGGCGGCGCACCGCCTTGGTGAGGGCGCCCGAGTCCTCGTATCCCACGTAGCCCGGAGGCGCACCGATGAGCCGGGACACGGAGAACTTCTCCATGTACTCGCTCATGTCGACGCGGATGAGCGCCTCCCGATCCGCGAAGAGGAACTCGGCCAGCGCCCGGGCGAGCTCGGTCTTCCCGACGCCGGTGGGCCCGGAGAAGATGAACGAACCGATGGGCCGGTTGGGGTCCTTGAGTCCGGCACGGCTCCGCCGGATGGCCCGGCTGATGGCCTCGATGGCGTCGTCCTGACCTACCACTCGCTCGTGGAGCTCGTCCTCCATGTTCACAAGTCGCTCGGATTCGGTGGCCCGGATCCGGGTGACGGGGATGCCGGTCCAACGACCGACGATGAAGGCCACCTCCTCGGTGGTGATCTCCGGGCGGTGGTTCTTCCGCTCCTCTTCCCAGGCGTCCTGCCGCTCACGGATGCGCTGACCCAGCTCCCGCTCCTGATCCCGGAGCTCGGCGGCCCGCTCGAAGTCCTGGTCGCCGATGGCTTCTTCCTTCCTCCGGGCGATCTCCGCGAGTTCGTCCTTCAGCTCCTCCACCTCCGGGGGCGGCACGGTGGCCGCGATGCGAGCCCGGGCGCCAGCCTCGTCGATGACGTCGATGGCCTTGTCCGGAAGGAACCGGTCCGTGATGTAGCGGTCGCTGAGCTTGGCCGCCGTGTCCAGCGCCTCGTCGGGGATGACGATGCGGTGGTGGTCTTCGTAGTGACCGCGGAGGCCCTTCAGGATCTCCACCGTCTCCCCCACCGCGGGGGGGTCCACGATGACCGGCTGGAAGCGACGCTCCAGCGCGCCATCCTTCTCGATGTACTTCCGGTACTCGTTCAGCGTGGAGGCGCCGATGCACTGCAGTTCGCCCCTAGCGAGGGCAGGCTTGAGCATGTTGGAGGCGTCGATGGCCCCCTCCGCCGCCCCGGCGCCCACCAGGGTATGGAGCTCGTCGATGAAGAGGATCACCGTCTCGTCCTGCTGGATCTCGTTCATCACGGCCTTCAGCCGTTCCTCGAACTGACCCCGATACTTGGTGCCGGCGATGACGGCGGCCATGTCCAGCGCCAGGACGCGGTAGTCCTGGAGCGCCTCGGTGACCTCGCCTTCGGCGATGAGCTGGGCCAGGCCCTCGACGATGGCGGTCTTGCCCACCCCCGGCTCTCCAATGAGAACCGGGTTGTTCTTCTTCCGGCGGCAGAGGATCTCGATGACCCGTTCGATCTCGTCCGTCCGACCAATGGTGGGA
This sequence comes from uncultured Gemmatimonadota bacterium, assembly GCA_937136445.1. Taxonomy (GTDB): domain Bacteria; phylum Gemmatimonadota; class Gemmatimonadetes; order Longimicrobiales; family Gaopeijiaceae; genus JAJCZZ01. The sequence continues at coordinate 8,602 of CAKZOQ010000254.1, read as the reverse complement.
TCGAGCTTGTCCTGGGTGGCCAGCTCCGTCAGGTCCCGACAGAAGTGGTCCAGCGCCGGCGTCTTGGACTTCTTGTCACCGGACTTGGAACTGGGGCTGCCGGAGCCAGGGTTGCTGGAGGAGCTGCCGATACCCGCGGGCTCCGAGGGCGTCACGTCCGACCCGAGCACCTTCAGGGTCTCGGAACGGCCCTCTTCCAGGGTGACGCCCAGGGAGTTGAGCACCTGGGCGGCGATCCCCTTCTCTTCCCGCAGCAGACCGAGGAGCAGGTGCTCCGTACCCACGTACGAGTGACTGAACTCGCGGGCCTCGGCCATGGCGAATTCCAGCACCTTCTTGGCGCGAGAGGTATAGGGCAGCTCGCCGAGGGCGATGGTGGCCTTCCCCTTCCGCACCGATTCCTCCACCCGCTCGTGGATCTCCTCGAGATCGACGCTGAGGTTGACGAGGACCGCCGCGGCAACGCCCTCACCCTCCCGGATCAGCCCCAGGAGGATGTGCTCGGTGCCCACGTAGTCGTGCTGAAGGCGGATGGCCTCTTCTCGGGCCATCGCCAGCACTTTTCGAACGCGATCGGTGAAATTGTAGTTCATCGGTGCCTCGGCGAGATCCGCCTCATGCGTCCAGTTCGGACGCGGGTCCGTCCGGAGAAGTCCCTTCTACAGATACGTCACCCTCCGCCGCCAGGATGCTCCGCACGAAGGCGGCGCGATGGGTGTCGCTTTCGGCTGGAGGGAGGTCGTGTCCCGCGGCCTGCTCCAGGTGAGCCGGCTGCGTGAAGATCATGATTTTATTGAGCGTGTATACACGGAGCCCAGGAAGGAGTTTCAGGCTCACGCCGAGTCGCACGCCCGAGAGCAGGTTCATCAATTCCTCGAAGGAGAGCGACCGAGCATACCGGAGGAGACCGTAGGCCCTCCAGATCTTGTCTTCGGTCACCCCTCGGGCGTCCCGCAGGAGCACGCGGCGGGCGTCGGTCTCGTACCGGATGACCCGCCGGACGATCTGCTCCAGGTGGTCCACCAGGTCCTCTTCGGTCTTGCCGAGAGTGGTCTGGTTGGAAACCTGGAAGAAGTTGCCCACCACCTCCGAGCCCTCGCCGTAGAGGCCCCGGAAGGTGAGCCCCACCTGGGAGAGCCCCTGGAGCACCTTGCCGATCTCCTTGGTGAGGACGAGGCCGGGAAGGTGCATGAAGACGCTGGCCCGGAGGCCCGTGCCGACATTCGTGGGGCAGCTCGTCAGGTACCCGAATTCCGGGTGGAACGCGAAGGGGAGGTCCTGCCCGAGCTCCTCGTCCAGGCGGTCCACATGGCTCCACGCCTCCTGGAGCCGTAGCCCGGAGACGAGGGCCTGCAGGCGCAGATGGTCCTCCTCGTTCACCATGACGCTGGTGGGGTCGCTCCCCGACAGCAGCAGGGCGGTGCCACGAGCGGGGCCGTCCTCCTCGCTTCCCAGGAGGTCCCGGGACACCAACCGGCGCTCCATGAGGATGCGCCGGGTGCGCGTGTCCATCTCCGGCATCTCCAGGAGCGGGCCGCTGGCGAACTGGGGCACCCGCCCCGTCACCTCGCGCAGCCGGCGCAGGACCGCCTCCCGATCGTTCACCCGGGCGCGCGGACCGAAGGCATGACCCTGGAGGTTCCGGGCCAGGCGCACACGGGTCGAGAGGACGATATCGGCGTGGGCGCCGCTCGCCTCCATCCAGTGGAGCCCGTAGTCGGGTACGGTGTTGAGGTCGTCCATGCCAGGCCTCCTCAGGTGGCCGGCTCGAGGTCGCGGATCTCGTCCCGAAGCTCGGCGGCCCGCTCGAAGTCCTCCGAGGCCACCGCCCGCTCCAACCTGCGACGCAGCGTCTCCAACCGCTTCTCCATCTCGGTGGCCGAAGGATCCGGCGGAAGGTAGACCTTGCCCACGTGCTTCGTTCCTCCGTGGATGCGTCGCAGCAGGTTCCGAAGGTGGGGCTCGAAGGTGCTGTAGCACTGGGGGCACCCGAGGCGTCCCGAGTCCCGGAAGTCCTGGAAGGAGAGCCCGCAGAAATCGCAGGTGCCGAGGTTCGCGGTACTCTCCTCCTGCTCCTCGCCCATCTGCGCCAGGAAGTCGGTCAGGGGAAAGTTCACCGCCTCCGGCGTAGGCTCGAGCCCCTGCTCGGCCGCACACTCCTCGCACAGGTGCGAGGTGGACATCTCGTCGTCGACGATCTGTGTGAGGTGCACCACGGCGTCGTGGGCTCCACAGCGGTCGCACTGGTTGTCGGCCATGTCCGTCTTCTGGTTCGGCGGGGACTCTTCTGGATCTACCCGGAAGGCTCGGGATGGAGCCCGCCACGTTCCAGCGACAGCACCCGTCCGGCCCGTCGCGCGAGGGTCAGGTTGTGGGTGACGAGGACCATGGACAGCGCCCGTTGCCGCCGAATCTCGAAGAGAAGGTCGTGGAGCAGACCACTCGTCTCGTTGTCCAGGTTCCCCGACGGCTCGTCCGCCAACAGCACCAGCGGGCGATTCACCAGGGCCCGGGCCACGGCGACCCGCTGCTGTTCCCCACCGCTGAGCTGGCGAGGCTTGTGGGTCTCACGGTGGGCCACCCCGACAGCGTCCAGGAGCTCCCGGGCCCGATCTCGGGCCTCGGCCTTGGAGGAACCCGCCACCAGCGCCGGCATCATCACGTTCTCCAGGGCCGTGAACTCCCGCAGCAGGTGGTGGAACTGGAAGACGAACCCGACGTGGCGGTTCCGGAGCTCGGCGAGCTCGGGGTCGGCGAGCTCCGCCACCGCCCGTCCCCCGAGCCGCACCGTCCCGCTGGAGGGCCGGTCCAGCGCCCCCAGGAGGTGCAGTAGCGTAGACTTCCCCGCCCCGCTGGCCCCGATGATGGAGACGGCCTCGCCGGCCTCCACCCGGAGGTCGATGCCCTGGATCACCGGGATGTCCCGGCCGTCTCCTCCGGTGAAGCGCTTCTCCAGCGCCACGGCCTCCAGGGGGGGGGCGCCGTCAGTCATGCCGGATGGCGTCCACCGGCTCCAGCCGGGATGCCTGGATGGCCGGGTAGAGGGTAGCGGCGAAGGCGACCACCAGGCTCACCCCGACGATCACCGCCAGGTCTGCGATGCGGAGGGAGACCGGCAGGTGGTCCACGAAGTAGACGTCCGGCGGGATCCGGATGATCTCGTAGGTCTCCAGGAGCCAGCAGAGGAACACGCCCAGGGTCGTACCCACCACCGTCCCCACCACGCCGATCCAGGCGCCCTGGAGGACGAAGACCCGCAGGATCCCCGAACGGGTCATTCCCATGGCCTTCAGGATGCCGATCTCCCGGGTGCGGTCCGCCACCACCATCACCAGCGTGCTGACGATGTTGAAGGCCGCCACCACGACGATGAGGGAGAGGATGAGCCCCATGGCCAGCTTCTCCAGGCGGAGGGCGCTGAAGAGGGCCCGGTTCGTGACCATCCAGCTCTCCACGTAGTAGGGGAAGCCCAGTCGTTCCTGGATGGCTTCGCCGACCGGGCCCGCCTGTTCCGGGTCGGTGGTGCGGACGCCGATGCCGGAGACGGTGTCCGGGCCGAGGCCCAGCAAGTCCTGGGCTGCGGCGAGCGTCGTGTAGACGTTGCGGGTGTCGTATTCGTACATGCCGGTCTGGAAGGTGCCCGTCACCTCGAACTGCCGGAGGGCCGGGGTGAGTCCGCCGAAGAGGTCCTGCCGGAGGTTCTCCATGGCCACCAGGACCAGGGTGTCGCCTTCGAAGAGGTTCATCCGGTCGGCGAGGCCCTGCCCCAGGAGGATGGGGGCCAGGCCGGACCGGGGCTCTTCCAGGTCCAGCACGCCCTGCAGGATCTGCCGCTCCATGTCGGTGGCGGGACTCCGGGCGGTGTCCACGCTGATGCCGTAGAGGTCGGCGGTCTGGGTGTAGGAGGTCTCTCCGGAGCCCACGGTGACGGCCACCGTGGAAAGGACGAAGGGAGCGGCACCGGTCACCTCGTCCACCTGGAGGATGGTGTCCACCACCCCTTCCCAGTCGTCGAGGCGGAGGCTGCTCCCCTGCTGCAGGACCAGCACGTGCGGGGTGGATTCCAGGATCTTGCCGCGGAGGTCCTCCTGCATGCCGGTCATCACGGCGATGACCACCACCAGCGCGGTGACCCCTACCGTCACGCCGCCCAGGGCGATCCAGGTGATGAGCGAGAGGAGTCCTCGCCCCCGGCTGGAGCCGAGGTAGTGCCGGGCGATGTACCAGTGGAGGCGGCGCATGAGGGGGCCTCAGCCCTCCGGGTCCCGAAGCGTCGGGAAGAGGATCACGTCGCGGATGGACGGCTGGTCGGTTAGGAGCATGACGAAGCGGTCCACGCCCATGCCCACCCCACCGGTGGGAGGCATCCCGTACTCAAGCGCTCGGATGTAGTCCTCGTCGAGCTGCTGGGCCTCGTCGTCGCCGGCGGCTCGCAGCCCCATCTGCCCCTCGAAGCGGTCCCGCTGATCCAGGGGGTCGTTGAGCTCGCTGAAGGCGTTGAAGATCTCCATCCCAGCCATGTAGAGTTCGAATCGCTCGGTGAGCCGCGGCTCGCCCCGCTTGGGCTTGGCCAGGGGGGAGAGCTCCCTGGGGTGGTCCAGCACGAAGGTGGGCTGGACCAGGTCCGGCTCCACCAGCTCCCCGAAGAGCTTGTCGATGAGCTTGCCCCGCCCGGCCCCGGACAGCTCGGGGAGGGAGCGGTCCTTCGCCTCGTCTCGGAGCTCGTCTTCGGAGAGGTCCAGGACCTCCCGACCCAACGCGTCGGAGAGGGCGTCCACGAGGCGCAGCCGGCGGAAGGGCGGGTCCAGCGAGATGGTTTCGCCCTGGTACTCGAGCGCCCGGCGACCCAGGACGGCGTCGGCGACGTGGACCACCATCCGCTCCACGAGCTCCATCTGGTCCTCGTAGTCGCTGAAGGCCTGGTACCACTCCAGCATCGTGAACTCGGGGTTGTGGAAGCGGCTGAGTCCTTCATTGCGGAAGTCCTTGGCGATCTCGTAGACCCGGTCCATCCCACCGACGATGAGCCGCTTCAGGTAGAGCTCGTCGGCGATGCGGAGGTACATGCGGCGATCCAACGCCTCGTGGTGGGTCACGAAGGGTCGGGCCGTGGCGCCCCCGTACAGGGGCTGGAGGGCCGGCGTCTCCACCTCCAGGAAGCCCTCGTCGTCCAGGAACCGCCGCAGCTCGGAGACGATGCGGGCACGGGTCCGGAAGACCTCCCGAACCTCGGGATGCACCGCCAGGTCGGCGTAGCGCTGCCGATATCGCCCCTCTTGGTCGGAGAAGCCCGAGTGGTGGATCCGCTCCCCCGTCTCCTCGTCCTCCTCCACCTTGCCGAAGGGGAGGGGTCGGAGCGACTTGGAGAGGATCTGCGACGCGGACACCTGCACGGTGACCTCGCCGGTCCGGGTGCGGAAGAGATGGCCCCGCACCCCGATCCAGTCGCCCAGGTCCAGGAGGTCGAGGGCCTCGAAGGCGTCGTCCCCCAGGACGTTCTTCCGGAAGTAGAGCTGGATGGTCCCGCCGCCGTCCTCGATGTGGGCGAAGGCGCTCTTGCCGTGTCCTCGCCAGGAGAGGATGCGTCCGGCGACGGCGACCTCCTCGGCCACCTGCCCGGCGTCGGTCAGCTCCTCCGCCTCTTCGGCCTCCTGGAAGCGCTCGGTGGCCGCCTCGCTCCGGTGGGTGGGGGCGAAGTTGTAGGCGAAGGGCTCCACCCCCTCCTCCCGGAGGGTACGGAGCTTCTCGCGACGCTGGCGGAGGACGTAGTTGAGGTCGTCCATGGAGTCGGGGGTGGAGGGCGGGCTCATGCCGCCGAGGAGGCGGACTGCTTCAGGTAGGCTTCGATGAAGGGGTCCAGCTCACCGTCCATGACCTCGTGGACGTCGGTGACCTTCAGCTCGGTGCGGTGGTCGTTGACCATGGTGTAGGGCTGGAACACGTAGGAGCGGATCTGGTTGCCCCAGGCGATGTCGGTCTTGGTGGCCTCCAGCGCCTCGCGCTCCTTCTCCTGGGCCTCGAGGGCGTGCCGGTAGAGCGCCGCCCGGAGCATCTTCATGGCCGTCGCCCGGTTCTTGTGCTGGGAGCGTTCCTGCTGGCAGGAGACCACGATGCCGGTGGGCTCGTGGGTGATGCGTACGGCCGAGTCGGTCTTGTTCACGTGCTGGCCGCCGGCGCCGGAGGCCCGGTAGGTGTCCACGCGGAGGTCGGAGTCGTCGATCTCGATCTCGATGTCGTCGTCCACCTGCGGGTAGACGAAGACGCTGGCGAAGGAGGTGTGGCGACGGGACTGCGCGTCGAAGGGGCTGATGCGGACCAGCCGATGCACTCCGGTCTCCGCCTTGAGGAACCCGTACGCGTTCTCGCCGTTGATCTCCAGGGTGGCGCTCTTGATCCCCGCCTCCTCGGCGGGCTGCAGGTCCATGACCTCCACCGAAAACCCCTGGCGCTCCGCCCAGCGCGTGTACATGCGGGTGAGCATCTCCGCCCAGTCCTGGGACTCGGTGCCGCCGGCGCCGGGGTTGATGGTGACGATGGCCTCCCGGTGGTCGTCCTCCCCCTGCAGCATGGTACGCAGCTCCAACGACCGCATCCGGGAGCGCGCCCTGGCCAGACCGCGGGTGAGCTCGGCCTCCAGCTCCTCGTCCTCGTCCTCCTGGAGGAGTTCGGCCAGGGCACCCAGGTTGTCCAGCAGCTCCTTGAGCTCGTCCCAGGGCTCGATCCAGCCCTTGGTCCGGTTCGACTCGTCGATGATGGTGCGGGCCTTCTCGGGCTCGTCCCAGAAGCCCGGGCGGGCCATCACCTGGTCCAACTCCTTCACACGCTCGCGACGGGTCTCCAGGTCAAAGATACCCCCTGAGCTCGTCCAGCTTCGTGTGATACTCGTCCAGCCTGTCGAGTTGCTCGTTGTTCATGGTGTCCTGGGAGAATGGAGGCCCGGGAATGAACCGAGGGGCCGTCCGCCGCGGACGGCCCCTCGTCGGATGCAGCGCGCCGGAATATACCGGCGGGTCCGGGCCCCTTCAATGCAGGTGAGACGTCCCACACGCCTCGATGCCCGAGCGGGGCGTCAGAAGACCCGCTCCCCCTTGGCCAGGAGGTCGTTGAGGGCCTCGGTCCAGTAATTGGTCTCCCGGGCCATCTCCTCGCCCACCTGCTCCACGTACTCCTTCCACGACTTCTTGATCTCCTCCTCGAAGTCGGCGGCCAGGGTGTCGTTCTCCAGCGCCCGCTGATGGCGTTCCGGGTTGTACATGATCATGTCGGAGACGAGGACCCGCGCCAGCCGACGGGCCTTGTCCGCCGGGTCGCGCTTCCCGAAGGAGAAGGCCTTCACCGGTTCGTCCGGCTCCTCCAGCGTCTCCGGGACGGTCCCGTCGGTGGGCGCCTCGGGCACCGTGCCACCCGGCAGCTCGGTGCCGCCGGCAGGGTCCACGGTCGGTGCCGCCGCTTCCATGCTGGACTCCGCAGCCTCCTCGGTCGCCGCGCCCATGGAGCCGAAGGCGGCTTCGTCGGCCTCGGCCCCGTCCAGATCGTCGTCGAGTGCGTCGTGGGGCTCGGTGGGTTCCTCGGTGCGTTCCTCTTCGACGGGCTCGTCGGAGGTCAGGGTGAATCCGGAGAGGCCATCGTCCTCCTCATCCTCGTCCCCCTCCTCCTGGTCCTCGTCCGCCACGCCGAAGGGGTCCATGCCGCCGTCGTAGTCGAAGGTCGACTCCTCTTCCTCGGCGCCTGCATCCTCCTCGTCCACGTCGGGCTCGTCCAGCGCGGCCGGCGAGCCTCCGATGGCGAAGGGGTCGTCGGTGAGGGAGTCTCCCTCCAGGCTCTGGGCTTCGATGTCGAAATCGGAATCGGCGCCTGCGACGGTGGACGCCTCGTCGACCTCGTGCCGGGAGGGGGTCTCAGACTCCGAGGATGTGCCGAAGGGGTCGGAGTCGGGGCCGGTACCCATGAATCCGTCTGGTTCCCGCTCCACCACCCAGTCGTCCTCGGCGGGAGCCGGATCGTCGTCGGTCGCGGCATCGTCGTCCGCCGCTGCTTCGGTGTGGAGGTCGTCGTCCGGCGGGGTGATGTCCCACTCCTCGGCGACGTCCTCGACGTCTTCTTCGTGGGTGACGCCGGAGGATGCGTCGGAGGCGTGCGTGCCGCCGACTTCCGCGGATGCGTCGGGCTGCGCCTGGGAGACCTCGTCCGTGGGGGGCTCGGTGGCCAGGGACGTGTCGCCTGGGGCGGCTTCGGCGACCTGATGGTCGGTCCGGTCCTCGCCCTCGACCTCTTCCGACGCCTCCGTCTCGGATCCCTGGGGTTCGGACTCCGGGGTGCCGTCCTCCGCCTCGGCGATGGAACCATCCGCGGGACCCTCCGCCAGCGTCTCCGCCGGATCGGGCTCGTCGACCGTCGAAGGTCGCTCTACGCGGAAAACCTCGCTGCAGTCCGTGCAGCGGGCATTCACCCCACCCTCCGGGATCTTCTCGGGATCGACCGGAAAGGAGGAGGCGCAAGAGGGGCATTCGACGGTGATGACCATGGGAATCGTCAGGGGTTCAGAGTGCGTCGGAGGACCGGAGCATTCGGATGGGGTCCGCCAGGGTCTCGGGGGCTTCGG